>JAGWVX010000496.1 GCA_018970685.1 Alphaproteobacteria bacterium
CCCTGAACAAGGGCGGCCTGCCCGGCATCGGCGATCTCATTCGCTTGTTTCGTCCGTCGGCTGCGGTGCGTGGCGGCGCGGGCGCCGATTATGAGCGAGACGCGATCGTCAGCGCGTTCCTCAGCCATCTGGATGTCAACGCCTTGGGCCTCTCGACATCGATCACCGTGACGTTCACCTCGCGCGATCCGATGAACGCGGCGTTGATCGCCAACACGCTGGCGGATGCCTACACCCAATATCAGCTCGATCTCAAAGTCGCCGCCGCGCGCGCCACCACGCGATGGCTGACCGGCCGCATGCACCAGCTGGCGCAACAGGTTCAGAGCGAGCAAAACGCGGTCGAGCAATACAAGGCGGCGCACGATCTCGTGGACTCCGGACAGGGCAATTCGCTGGTCGATCAGCAACTGGTCGCCATCAACGCCCAACTCGTCGCGGCGCAGTCGGATCTTGCCGAGAAAAGAGCCACCTATGACCGCGTCGAAGCTCTCGTGCGCACCGGCAACACCGGAGATGTTTCGCAGATCGTCGCCTCGCCGCTGATCGTCAAGCTGCGCACGCAGGAGGCGGATCTCGTCCGGCAGGAAGCCGATTTGGCGACCCGCTACGGGCCGAACCATCCCAAGATGCTGGCGATTCGCATGCAGAAGCGCGACCTCGAAGACAAGGTCGCCCAAGAGGTATCGCGCATCGCAGGATCGATCGCCAACGACATGGCCGTCGCCCGCGCCCATGTCGGCTCGATCGAGGCAAGCCTGGCGCGTGTCGAAAAGCAGGCGGAGAACGATAACCTGGCGCGGGTCAAGTTGAACGCGCTGGAAGACAACATGGCGTCGACGCGCACCATGTACGAATCTTTCGTATCGCGTCTGCGCGCTACCCAATACCAGGACAATCTCGATAATCCCGAGGCACGGGTTATTTCCAACGCGCCGATTCCGAGCGCGCCCAGTTCTCCGCACCGCATGTTGTTCATCGTCGCGTCGGTTCCTGCCGGACTGATGCTCGGCATTCTCGCGGCGCTGTTGGCGGAGCGGTTCCAGGCCCCGCTGCCGGGCGGCGATTTGCGTCAGGTCCGCGTGGCGCCCGCTGTCGCCCGCCCGGTCCCGGCCTTCGCGCCGCCGCCCGTTCTGGCGGAGCTTGTGGCGACCGCCGACATGCGTGCGGCCGGCTATGTGATCGACCAACCGCATGCGCCTTATAGCCGTGCCTACCAAACTCTGCTCGGCCAAGTGGTTCCGGCATGGCCGGGTAAGGGAAAAATCGTTGCTTTGACGGCGCCGGGGCCCGACGCGGGCAAGTCGGTGATCGCGCTCGGTTTGGCGCGTGCTGCGGCGCGGCATGGCTTGCGTACCGTCATCCTCGATGGAAATTTCGAACGGCCCGTGATCGCGCCTGCCATGGGCTATACGTCGCTGCCGGCGGGGATCGGCGAGTTTCTGGCTGGGGTGCAACCTTTGTCGCGCGCCCTGGTAAGAGATCCACGATCGAGCGCGCTGGTGCTTTCCGTCGCACGGCCGGCGGGTCCGGCCCGCATGCTCTGGACGGCGCCCAAGATGGCGGAACTGCTTGGCTATTTCCGGCAGACTTGTGATCTGGTGCTGATCGATGCTCCGCCGGTTCTAACCGCCGGAGATATGGCGTTTCTATCTCGGCTATGCGACCAGGTCGTTCTGGTTGCGCACGGCCGGATGCCTCAGACCGTCTTGGAAAGCGCCACGCGCGCGCTGGCGGCAAGCGGCACGGCCGCGTTGGGCTTGGTGATCACCCGCTAGTGTCGTGGTTTCGAAGTTCGCGACATCACCTATCTCGGGCTCGTTGCGAACTTCGAAACCAAAACGACACTAAGAATCAATGGATTGCTAGTGTCCTTGCGATTCTGAAATTCGCTCAACGCCGATATAAAAATCATGCGAATTTCAGAATCGGGA
>JAGWVX010000070.1 GCA_018970685.1 Alphaproteobacteria bacterium
ATCGGAGGCCAGGAAAGGCAGCCCTTTTCTGACCACCGCGCAGGCCGCCCATTATCTAGGGCTCACCACCCAGACCCTGGAAAAGATGCGCCGCAAGGGCCGGGGCCCACGCTATCGCAAGCACGGTCGTTATGTCCGCTACCACATTGCCGAACTCGATGCCTGGTCCAGGTCCAGCAGCCGCAACGCTGTGCATGAGACCAAGAAGTCCAAATCCGGCGGTACGTCTGGCGAGGAGAACGGCGATGGCTGAACCGGTCTCCCATTATCTCCAGCGTCGCAGAACCCGCGCGCAACGTCCGGTAATTCTGGCACTAGGTCTGGCCGCCATCGCCTTGCTGGGGAGCGAATTATTTGTCACGATCCGCCCTCTTCTCATCTACAACGCCAGCGCCAGCGCGCCGATCGGCTTCTATCGTGTGTTGCCGCCGGGCCTGTTCCGACGCGGCGAGTTGGTACTGGTGCGCACGCCCAAATCTGTGCGGGATCTGGCTGCACAGCGCGGCTATCTGCCCCTGGGCGTGCCGCTGGTGAAGCGGATTGCCGCCCTGTCCGGCGACACTGTCTGCATCGTCCGTCACGTGGTTCGCATCGATGGGCGGGCCGTTGCCAGACAGCGTGCCGAGGACACCAAAGGCCGTCCACTTCCCCAATGGTCGGGCTGCCGCACGCTCGGCTTGGAAGAAATGTTCCTCCTGATGGCGGGCGTGCCGGACTCCTTTGACGGGCGGTATTTCGGGCCGGTTTCCGCGCGCGCCGTCATCGGCCGCCTGGTGCCGCTAGGACGACCCTGATGCGTCGGCATCTCGCAGTGCTGGTGCTTGGCGTCACACCGGTTCTGGCCGCAGGGCTGACCCATGCGGCAGCGGCGGCACCGCATTCACCATCGCATGCACTGCAGCGCTGGCAGAGTATCATCACCGAAGCCTCGCAGCGCTTCGGCATTCCCAAGGCCTGGATTTATGCCGTGATTGAGGCCGAGAGCGGCGGCGATCCACGCGCCACCTCGCCCAAAGGCGCCATGGGGCTGATGCAGATCATGCCGCGGACCTGGGCGGCGTTGCGCCTCCGTGATCGTCTGGGCAATGATTCCTACCAGCCGCATGACAACATTTTCGCAGGCACGGCGTATTTGCGCCAGCTCTATAACCGCTACGGTTATCCCGACCTGTTCGCCGCCTACAATGCCGGTCCCAAGCGCTTCGATGCCACGCTTTTCTACCATCGGCCTTTGCCGGACGAGACGATCCGGTACCTGGCGCGGCTCGGCCAGCCGGTGTTCCTGACGCCAGGAAAGCCCGTTGCAGCACCGGCTACAGGCTTGTTCTTCCCACTTCATGGGCACTCCCACCAGACGGCAGATCCGTCGCGCAAACCGGGTCCAGACAGCCTGTTCGTGCCGCTCAAATCGCCACCGGACCGCCTATAAACGGGCCAATATTGTGCGCAAATTGAGGCTGAACTGGTACACGCTACGGCCGGGCACGTCGCACGCAATGACGGTTTGGACATGGTGTTCGCAGCAGAAATCCGTGTAGGCGGCCTGCCGAATTTGGATTATCCAGCGTATCGGGATGCGGCATGCACGCGCTCTGCCTCGACGATATTGAGCGCCAATCCTGAGCGCGCGATGCAGCTGCAGGGGGAGTTTCTGCCGCCACGTTGCAGGGATGCCTGGGCCACGAGGTCCGGTTTGGGCCGGGATGGGATGGTCTGTGGCGAATGAGCCGCGGAAGGCAAGATGAAACAATGGCGCCATCCCTCACGAGACGGCGCCAAGTTGTTGTCTGCACATCTGTTCTCGGCATGGCAGATGGCGCCATGATTGGCACGATGGCGCTACGCGCGTGTAAGCTCCTGATTTCGTTGCATGCGCATGGCGCCGGTTTTCCGGAGGCGGCGAGCGCGTCATGCTGATGTTCGTGGTCGCAACGATTAACACCGACGTGATGTCATGACCCAGGACGACGCGTTCGAACCCAAGCTGGGAAAAATCCGGTCCCGCGGCAGCAAACGCGGCGCGCGCTATGTCCACCAAGTGCTGCGCGCGGTGGCGCTGGCCGGTGGGATGCGCGGCGTTGGCGCGAAGCGGCGTTTCACCGGCAGCCGCATCGGCCGTGGTTCCGGTGTCGGCCGGGTGCTGTCGGCGCGCGATCGCTATGCCGCCTATCGCCAGCGCCGGGTCATCATCAAGTCGCGCATCGTCAAGCTGGCCGGCAAGGGGCTCAAAGGCGCGGCGGCGCATCTGCGCTACATCCAGCGCGATGGCGTCACCCGGGAAGGCGAGCCGGGAAGGCTCTATTCCGCTGAAACGGATCGCGCCGATGGCAGGGCGTTCCTGGCGCGGGGCGAGGGCGACCGGCACCAATTCCGCTTCATCGTGTCGGCCGAGGATGGTGTGGAGTATGACGATCTCAAGCCCGTCATCCGGCGCCTGATGGCCCAGATGGAGGAAGATCTCGGCACCAAGCTCGATTGGGTCGCGGTCGATCATTACAACACCGGCCATCCCCACAGCCATGTCATCGTCCGCGGGCGCACCGATCGCAACAAGGACCTCATTATCGCCCGCGAATACGTCGCCCATGGCATGCGCGAGCGGGCTGCGGAGATCGTCCGCCTCGACCTGGGGCCGCGCTCGGACGTTGAGATCGAGGACCGGCTGCGTGCAGAGGTGGGCCAGGAACGGTTCACCGGCATCGACCGTGCATTGTTGCGCGAACAGGAAGAGGGGCTGGTGGAGGCCGTCCATCGTGACGCTTTCCAACAGAGCCTGCGGGCAGGGCGCCTGCAGAAGCTGCGCCGCCTTGGTCTCGCCGACGAAACCGGTCCTGGCATTTGGCGCTTGTCGCCGGATTTGGAGTCCACCTTGCGCCTTATGGGCGAACGCGGCGATATCATCAAGACTTTGCATCGCGATTTGGCCGAGAAGGGCCTCGACCGGGCCACAGCAGATTATGCCATTTACGATCCCACCGACGTCCAGGTGCAACCGCTCGTCGGGCAGCTAGTACGGCGCGGGTTGTCCGACGAAATCAACGACCGGCATTATCTGATTGTGGACGGCGTGGACGGCCGCAGCCATTATGTCGACATCGGCAAGGCCGATGTGGCAGAGCCCGTTCCCGAAAACGCCATCATCGAAATCTCGCCGCGAAGCGTGGGCCCACGCGCCGCGGACCGTACGGTGGCCGAGATCGCCGCCGCCCATGGTGGGCGCTACAGCGTCGATATCCATCTCCGTCATGATCCGAATGCCACCGCGAATTTTGCCGAAGCCCATGTCCGGCGCCTGGAAGCGATCAGGCGCATCACCGGCGGCGTGGAACGCGAGGCCGATGGCACCTGGATCATTGCGCCGGATCATCTGGAGCGCGCCGCCGCCTATGAGCGTAGCCTGGCCAGGGACACACCGGTTGCGGTGAAGACCTTATCGGCTCTGCCAATTGACCGGCAGCTCGGCGCCGATGGGGCGACCTGGCTCGATCGGGAACTGGTCTCGGATGCACCCACGCAGTTGCGCGACGGCGGTTTCGGCAAGGAGGCGCGTGACGCACTGGCGCGACGCCGGAAATGGCTGATCGAACAGAATCTGGCGCGCGAAGAGGAGCAGACGACGATCTACCGTGCCAATCTGCTCGGTCTCCTGCGGCGGCGCGAACTGGCCCGGGTCGCAGGGCAGCTCTCCGGCGAGCTGGGGCTCGATTACGTCGAGACGAAAAACGGTGCGCGCGTGGAGGGCATCTACCGCCGCTCCATAGAGCTGGCGAGCGGGCGTTTTGCCATCATCGAGAAGAGCCGGGAATTCACGCTGGTACCCTGGCGGCCGGTGCTGGAACGCAATCTGGGCAAGCAGGTCTCCGGCGTCATGCGTGGGGAGGGCGAATCCTGGACGCTGGGCCGACAGCGCCGCGGGCCGGAGATTTCGTGATCGCGCCTCGGACTAATCGTCGATCTCAACCGGCTAGAACGGCGGTGGGTTCGAACAGGGCGCCGGCGGCCTTGCCGGCAGCGTAGGCACCGCCATGAACAAAGCGCCGTGCCGTCGTCGTGCGGGTGGTGAAGTTCAGGCCTAACCTAGCGATCTCTTCATCCACAACCGCGTGCTTGGCAGCCACAAGGTCGAAGCCGGTGCTTTTGGGAGTGGAGCCCTGACGGGCGGCCTTCAGCGCCGCGAGCTTGGCGGCTATTCCGGTGGCCAAGCCGACTTGGAACGAATTGAGGGCCACGCGACGATCGCCGCCGCGCAGCGTCCGATAGATTTCGCCATGGCGGAACGTCGTGCTTTCGGTTTCGAAGGTGACTTCGATCAGGTCGTGGAGAAAGCGTGCCGCCTCGACGTCGGCCTTAAGACCGAAGAAGATGTAACGCAGCGTGCCGTCGTCGCTCTCTTCCGACCAGACGCGGCAGTCGCAGAACCGGGCAAGGGGCTGCATGCAGGAATCGACGGGCGCGCGGCGCTTGCGATCTGTGGTGACGCCCACCCCTTGGCAATCGGAGCCGCGGACCGAGACCGCGTCCAGGGTCAGATCGTGGCGATCCAGCAGCTCGGCAACCTTGGCGGCGGCGGCCATGGCTTCCTCTTGCGTGCAGCCGCGATCGACGGTCTTGGCCCGCAGCGCCTGAATACGCTGAATCACCCGCTCGAGATCGACCGCCTGGGTGGCGCTCGCGGCCGGGCCCGCCGCCGCTGAATGAGCCCAGCGCGTCCGCAGCCGCTGGAACAGATCGCGTGCGCTCGTCTCCATGGCGCCTCGCGCGACATAGTTTGCGATGGCAGCGGCGGCGGTGTCGAGCGCGTCGGCCTGGCCGTCCACGCCGGCCCGGGCGCGCTGGGCGATCGTTTCCATCTGCAAGTCGGCGATCCGTTCAAAGGCCGCCTTCAGCCCTGCAGGCGCGTCGGGATCTGCCTGGCCGTAAAGCCCGCAGGCGTCGATCAGATTGTCCACGGACGCCAGGTGCCGGGCCTCCAGGATGAGATCGTCCGTCTCCTCCGCCCCGCCGGCGGCGATCCAGCGAAGCGCCAGACGCTCGACTTCGGTCAAATGATCTTCAAGTTCCCCAATGGCGTCTAAGAGCGTCGCCTTGTCCAGTTCGACGACGCGTTGCGGGATTGGCAGGAAGCCATGTCGGGCCACATCCCGGTAAAGATTGGCGGCGCAGCGATGGCCGAGAGGGCGACCGGGGCGGGCAAACTTCATCGCCGCGGCGAGCGTCGCCTCGTCCAGCGCGAACAGCGGTGAGATGAGGACATGACGGCCGCTGGCCAGCGGGCAAAGCCGCATGGCCGTCGGCAGACCAGCCGCCGCAGGGGAAATGCGCGCGTCCAGCAAGCGGAGGCTCTCCCCCGTGACGAGATCCTTCAGGTGGACCACATCCGGTCCCTCCCGGTCGACGATCCTGACCAGCCGAAATTGCGCGGCGCCCAGCGCGTCCAGCGCTTGGCGCTCCACCGGCGTTTCCGGTCGGGTCTTGCTCAGTAGGCGGTCGACTGCGGTGCGGCCGCTGACCGACGGCGTGAAAAGTTCCAGATCGGCGGCCATTGTCATGAGACAAATCTGGGCGTCTTCGCCCTCGGGCAGTTCGGCATGTCCCATCAGCCAGCGCCGCAAGGTCTTGTGCACCATGCTCGTGGGCGCGTGGTGTTCGATCATGTCGTCAACGTGTCCGCCGATCGCCTCAAGGATCTCATAGTCGGCATCGATCTCGTCGATGGCTGCCTGCTGGGGCCTCATAAGGCGGCTCCTCATCAACCGGGGGCGGTGCTTCCAATGGTGGATTGGACCATGATTCTCGGCTTTCGTGGAAGGATGCGGACGTGACCTGGCTGCGTCAAGGGCACGTCAAAACGCGGACAAGCAAACACTGCTGTGATGGCTACGCAGCCGACGAGCACAATGCGGGCGACCGGCTACGGAGCCGGCCGCCTGACGGTGGCGGAGGCAAGCACGGTCTCGGCGATTCATCTCGGCCGCCGGTATGACAGGCAATCTACGGCCCCGAGACGTGAATTCTGGTGCTCAGATTCGCTCGTTACTGCGGCACTGGAATATCTGTGCTACTCTGCGGCAGAATACCGCACACGGGTAAATAGCTGATCGGCGGAACGCCGTCGTGCTAGAAGGCCCAGATTTTCGTGCCACTCCAGTATGTTCGCGTCAATGGTGGGTTGTGCGCACGGTATTTTGCCATGTGCTTTCCGTCAGATAGGCGAGCCGGATTATGCGACGCAAGGCAGCCATAACCAGTGTGTTGACGCTGTTTTCCGCGTCAGCCGATCCGTATTACCAAATTCGCGAAGAGCCCTCCCACCCGATGGCCGCTGAGCTGGTTGCTCTGTGGCGCGAGGAAAGCCGCACGCGGGATCCGGTGGTGGGCAAGGATATTCCCTCGCGGCCATTCGCACGGTTTCTGTCGCATCTGATGATCGTGGAGCCGGTGGAGGACGATACCGACTGCAAGATTCGCATCGCCGGCGACGTGATACGCAAACGCTACGGCCGCGACGTGAAAGACGCGCAATTTTCCGAATTGTTTTCACCAGCCGTCTTTCGAGACAACATGATGCGGCTCCGCGAGGTTCGTCGCACCGGCGTCCCCATCATCTTCGACGCCACCGTCATCCCTGACGACGGCCCTTCCTTCAGCTACGAAGTCGTGCTTCTTCGTGTGCTGTCGCCGGACGAGCGCACCTACTGGAACATCGTCGGAATTTTTATGCTCGATGCCTGACACCAGCCGCGCATTTTGCGGCGGAATCCTTCGCACCGCGCTCGCAACAGGCCTTTTGTTCCCGACGGACGCCGCAAAACGGAAGGCGCGCCTATTTGCGCCGGAATATACTTGGCGCGCGGGGAGTCTGATTCGAAACCGTCATGCCGATCAAATTGCGTGTCCTGTGGCCCGAGCGCGTGGCGTTCGCAGCGGCGGCAGCAGTCGCGGTGGGCGTATTGTTTCTCTGGCTCGTTCTCACCATTGGCGTCGGGTCTCTACGCGCTACCAACCTCGATCGCGCCGCGCTCGGATGGCTCTTCGATGCCGAGACTGGTCTGGTGCTTCCGCTCTGGCTTGGGCTTCGCGCGATCTTTGTCGGCATCGCTCTGGTGCGCCGATACCGCGGATCGCCTCGAAACCGGCAAGCCTGATGTACCAACCTTTCGCGTGATCCAAGGACCGACGCATAGTCCGCGAGGCCCAGAAGATGTCTTGAAGTTACGCTTTCTGCCCTGAGGGCAGGTCTTCGCGTGTCCGGCGCCCCGCTCCAGGATAGCGCCCCAGGCCGGCCTCCTTGGCCAGCGCCGAGCGGGTCTTGGCGTATCGGGGCGCGGTCATGGGATAATCCGCAGGTAGGCCCCATTTGGCCCGATAGTCACCGGGTGAAAGCCCATGCCGCGTCCGCAAGTGACGCTTCAGCATACTCAATTTGCGCCCGTCCTCCAGGCAGACGAGGTAATCGTCGGCGATGGATTTTCTCACGGGGACTGCCGGCTTGGCGGATGTCTGCGTCCCGGTCAACCTGCCTTGCAGCCCCGTCAGCGCTCCATAAATTTTGCGAAGTGCCGCCGGCACATCACCTGCAGGCAGCTGATTCTTCTGCACATAGGCTTCGAGCAGAGCGCAGGCCAGACCCAATTCCGGTGGCACCGTCGGCGACTGGTCTGTTACCGCGTCGGCCATGGCGTCTCTCCTTGCCGGCACCAGGATATCCCAGTTAGGGCAATTCTACAGCGGATGGAGACGAATTTAGACCATCACGGTGTATATATGGTTAGGACGACGTGGCTCTCACAGAAAACTGGTAATGAGTCGTGTGGTAATGGTGACAAGTCTACGCGCGACAGGATTTGTGGTGACACGGAACCGACATACTGACACAACGAACAACACCGACGAGCGCGGCGCTCCGCGCCGGCGGACACTGACCGGCGGCAAGATCGTCTATGGCGACGGTGCCTATACCTACGACTGCGCGATCCGCGAAATCTCGACCTCCGGCGCCCGCATTGGCATTGCCGGCGGCATTGTCATCCCCAAAGCATTCTTCCTCATCGACCAGAAGCGTGGCACCGCGTTCGAAGCGGAGCTGGTATGGCGCAATGGAACGCAGGCCGGCCTTAAGTTTGGTGCCGCGCATGATCTCGTGCATCTTGCCGATCCGCTTTTGCGTTTCCTTCGCAATTTGTACGTTGAGGCGCATTTGCGTCCCGGGACGGAGTAAGTTCTGTTCGCCCGCAAGTCTCGGCTGTACACAATACTGACCCATTTCATGGAACGTTAACGCCTATGGCGGACGCTGGCGTCGATGTCATGATGGGATGCGCGTAACGCCTCCCGGCAGACCCGGGAGGCCAGAATGACGGCGCCTGAATCACCCTTCCGGATCACGCTCCAGGAACTTTCTAGCCCGGCGGTTGTTCGTGGCGTCGCCTATTGGAACGCGCTGCGCGGTGCCCGGCGCTTTCCGCCACGGCATGCGCTTTCCACCCGCGAGATGGCGCCGTTCCTCCGTCATGTCGCACTCCTCCAAGTCCTCGACGGCGGCGCCGACTATCGCTTCCGCCTGGTCGGCGACGCCCATGTCGAAGCGAGAGGCTATGACTTCAGCGGCGACACGATCAGCGAGATTCGCACTGAGGCGCCACTCTACGCCAACAGAAGTTATGCACTATACGAATATGTTCGAACCACTGGCGAACCCTATGCCCTCAGGGGGCCGATGACCGCCAAGGATGCCGACTGGAGCATGACCTACCGCGAATGCGCGTTCCTGCCGCTCGGTCCCGTTGACGATCTGGTTGATTTTCTGTTCGTCGTGGGCGCCTATTTCTTTCAAGCCTGTGCCCACGACATGCGAGAAGATGATGCCGGCAAAGGGCCCTGATATCTTGCAATGCTAATAAGAGCACGTGGCTCGCGACGCATTTTGGGTTACTGGTAATCGCGCTGCCCACACGGCGGCCTCGCAGAGAGCGCGAATATCGAAATTGCAATTGAAGCCGTTTCCCGCCCGAGAAGTCTCCGTGCGATATTCGGTGATGGGTGAAAGCATGGTCACACGTATTCGCCGGTGCCGACGGCTTCGACGCCTGCGGTGGTCGGCCTTGGCGCTCGGCTCGAGGCGCCAGAAGAGATGCAGCGGCTAGCCGCGGTAACAAGATTGCCCGACCGTACTTGGAGCGCGTCTTTGTCGGGCCGCTTGAACGCGGCCCTCCGCACCGTGCCGAGGGCCATGACCGCGCGCACCTTGTCTACCCACCATCTTTTCGGCCGCGATCGCGTCAGATACGCACAGTGTGCGTCGGCGAATGACCCTGCGACCGTATGGTACTTGACAGGATATTGCAAATGAGTATCAGGTGCAGATGAGAAACGGTCTCACAGGTGGTCTCATGCGGTGGGGAATGACCAGAATCCTGGTTTTTTGCGCGGCGTCTTTGGTTCTGACGGGCCTTGCGGCCCGCGCCGACAACGGCGATGTCGTGATCACGATCAGCGGCGGCAAATTTGTGCCGCGCGATGTCCAGATCCCGGCCAACCAGAAAGTCCGGCTGCTCGTCCGCAACCAGGACGCCATGCCGTCGGAGTTCGAGAGCTCGGACTTCCACCGCGAAAAGATCGTCCAGGGGGGAGGCGAAATCACCGTGTTCGTCGGCCCTCTCGACCCGGGCACTTACGAGTTTTTCGACGATTTCCATCCGGAGGATCGCGGCCATCTGGTCGTGAAGTGAGCCATGCTGGCGACGCTCATCATTGTTTTTCGTGAAGTGCTGGAGGCCGGTCTGGTGATCGGGATCGTCATGGCGGCCAGCCGTGGCATCAAAAGACGCGGCTGGTGGATTGCAGCGGGCTGCGGCGCAGGTGTGCTGGGCGCTGTCCTGGTCGCCTGGTTTGCCAACGAACTCGCCGCCGCGCTTGAAGGGGTCGGACAGGAGGTTTTCAACGCCTCCATCCTGCTGACCGCCGTCTGCATGCTTGGCTGGCACAACATCTGGATGAGCCGTCACGGCCGCGCGCTCGCCGCCGATGCGACGCGTCTCGGCCGCGAGGTCGC
>JAGWVX010000497.1 GCA_018970685.1 Alphaproteobacteria bacterium
CTTGATATTGAGAGCCACAAGCTCGTGTTGCTTCAATTTCTGCCAAGCCTTGAGGGTGGACGCCAGCATTCGCGACAACTTGCCGTAGGAGGCGATCGCGTCCGCGCTCGGGTCTGCATCGGCGCTATCGACGGCCTGCTCGAGTTTGACCAAGTCCGCCGACAGAGCCCGCAAACTGTCGGCTCGGCGCGGCGGCGGTCCCGGCCAGTTGTTGGGGTCGAAGTTCAGCGGGATGCCGGACAGATCCGAGGCTTTGGCCGCCAAGCCGGCCATCTCCTGGCGCAACCCACTTGCGTGCGCCGGTGGCGACGCTAAGGCTTGGAGCAGTTTGGTCGCTTCGGTCGTGGCCGTCGCGGCCAGCACAGATGCCTTTTCGACTTTTTGCGCCAGTGCGAACTCGCGAAGCAGCGCGGCTTCGGGGACTTTCACCCGCGGGTCGGCTTTCACCACCAACGTCTGGCGATAGCTGTGCCCGTCAACGCCAAGCGCCACCGTATACCGGCCGGGCGGTGCCCAGACGCCATCTGCCTGCGACGGCTTCGATGACGCTGGCGCGGCGTAGCGCAGATCCCAGACAAAGCGATGCATGCCCGGTGTCACGGACAAGGTTGCCGGCGCCGGCACCCATTCCGGCGCGAATTTGAACGTCGCGGGATCGGTGACTTTGACCTTGTCCGTGCTGCTGAAACGGCGAACCTCACGATTTCGCGCGTCGAGCACGGTCAACGTTACCGCCCCGCTCATCTTATTTGGCAAAGCATAATCGATGATGGCGCCAAAGGGTGGGTTCTCGGCCATCAGTTCGTCTTTCGGCATGGGGGTGCCGGTAAAGCGCGTAGGGCGCACGCGATAGGTAACGGCCGGCTTGAACAGGACGCTGCCGCCCGCTGCCACCGCATTCATTTGCCGCAGTGCGGTGATGTCATCCATGATCCAGAAGCCGCGGCCATGGGTGGCAATCACCAGGTCGTCGCCGTGTACATCGATGTCGCGTACGGAGGTCATCGGCAGGTTTTGCTGCAGCGATTGCCAATGGTCCCCATCGTCGAAGGACACGTACATACCCTTCTCGGTGCCGGCATAGAGCAAGCCTTTGTGCTGCGGGTCCTCGCGCACGACATTGACGAAGCTGTCTTTGGGAATTCCAGCGGTAATTGCCGTCCAGTTCTTGCCGCCGTCGCTGGTGCGGTAGATGTAGGGCGTATCGTCATCCAGGCGATGACGATCAACCGCCAAATACGCGACCTTGGCGCTGAAATGCGATAGCGCGATGCCCCCAATTTTGGACCATGGCGTCAGCGCCTTGGGCGTGACGTTGCGCCAATGCGCGCCCCCATCGTCGGTGCGCCAGACAAGCCCGTCGTCGGTCCCCACCCACAAGGCCTCGGCCCGCAAAGGCGATGGTGCGATCGTGTAGATCACGCCGCGATCCTTACCGAGATGCTCGTCGTCCGCGGCCGTCGGCGCATCGAGGTTGGATGGGATGCCGGCGTCAGCACGCGTCAGGTCTGGGCTGATCGGGGTCCAATGATTGCCGCCGTCCGCCGTTCGGAACAGTCGTTGATTGGCGAAATACAGCACCTTCTTGTCGCGCTTGGAAAAGGCCAGCGGCAAGGTCCAGGCGCCCCGGGCATGGATCGTGGGATAAGCGAGCGTCGGATCGACATCGCGAGTCTGGTTGCTGCGGGTGTTGAGTTTGTCGACCGTGCCGCCATAGACGATGTCCGGGTCGTTTGGGTCTGGCGCGATCATGCCGCTTTCGCCCCCGGCGGTGATCTCGTGAAACTGTTCCATGGTGATGCCGTCGCCGCCATCGGTGCGACTTGGCAGCGCCACCGCGCCGGAATCCTGCTGCGCACCGTAGACCCAATAAGGAAAGCGGTTGTCGGTGCTGACATGATAGGTCTGGGCAGTG
>JAGWVX010000498.1 GCA_018970685.1 Alphaproteobacteria bacterium
TTGGCCTTGATCATCGACAGGACGGATTGTGCGTTAGCCATAGTCTCGGTCTTTCCCCTTATGTTGGAACTGCGCTTGTCTGGACCAGCCGCTAAATAGCGTCTGAGCCGGTTTCACCGGTACGGATACGGATTGCTTCCTCGACATTCAGGATGAAAATCTTGCCATCACCGATGCGGCCCGTCCGCGCAGCCTTCTGAATGGCGTCCACCGACGCCTGCAGTCGGTCCTCGCCGATAACGATCTCGATTTTCACCTTTGGGAGGAAATCAACCACATATTCGGCGCCGCGATAAAGCTCGGTATGTCCCTTTTGACGGCCGAAGCCCTTGGCCTCCGTCACCGTGATGCCCTGGACCCCGACCTCTTGCAGCGCCTCTTTCACCTCGTCGAGCTTGAACGGTTTTATGATTGCTTCGATCTTCTTCATGTCGTGCTCCTTGCGCGGCTCCTAGATACCGCACCGTTAAGGAAGTAGCAGGGGTTGTGCCAAGTTCTGGGGACTTAATCACAAGTAATTTCAGAAGCTTATCATATCGCTGTTTTTATCTCTATGAAACTTGCACAGAAAGCGACCAGTTTGCCCGATAAACAGGCACAAAGTGCGAGGGCAAACTATTGTCAGCGACCGTCTGCTTTTGCGATTGTGCGCGCCCGTCTTTGAGAACCATTTTGCGATGTCGAGTGACGACAGGCGGTTCAATCCCGTCTTCTCAGGTCTGCCGACGACAATCTTTACGGTGATGTCGGCGCTGGCGGCCGAGCGTCAAGCCATCAATCTGGGGCAGGGCTTTCCAGACGAGGACGGGCCTCTGGCGATCCGCAACGCCGCCGCCCGTGCGCTGAAAGAAGATTCCAACCAATACCCGCCGATGAAGGGGATCGCAGAATTGCGCCGCTCGCTTTGCGCCCATACGAAGCGCTTTTACGGCTTGTCCTTCGATCCTGACGGTGAGGTTGTGGTTACCTCCGGTGCGACGGAAGCGCTGACTGCTTCCATCCTCGCTTTCGCGCGGTCCGGCAGCGACGTCGTGCTGATCGACCCTTCCTACGATTCGTATCGTCCCATCGCGGAAACGGCCGGTGCCGTCGTGCGCACCGTCAAACTCGCACCGCCGGATTGGCGGCTGACGGAAGAGGCGCTGCGCGCCGCGGTGACGCCGAAAACTTGTGCGCTGGTACTCAATTCACCGATGAACCCCATCGGACGTGTGTTCGGCCGCGGCGAATTGGAGGCCGTCGCACGTGTGCTCACCGCGTCAAATGCCGTGGCAATCTGCGACGAGGTTTACGAGCACCTTGCCTTCGGCGATCACGAGCACATTCCGCTGGCGAGCCTGCCGAGCATGCGCGAGCGCACCGTCCGCATCGGCTCCGCCGGCAAGATGTTCGCGCTGACGGGCTGGAAGGTCGGTTGGGTGATGGGCGCTGCGCCGCTTATCGAGGTGGTCGCCAAAGCGCATCAGTTTCTCACCTTCACGACGCCGCCCGCCCTTCAGAAAGGTATCGCCCATGCCCTTGACCACGAGATGGATTTCACGCTGAGGCAGACCCATGAGTTGCAGGCCAAACGCGATCTATTGGCAAACGGTGTTACAGGGCTGGGGTTCAACGTTCTGCCTACCGAGGGCACCTATTTCCTGACAGCGAATATAGGCGAACTGACCAACGAGAATGATCGGGATTTCTGCCTGCGGCTGGTGCGCAAGGCGGGGGTTGCGGCAATTCCGCTGTCCGTGTTCATGCAAGACGCCAAACCTGATAATTTTGTGCGCTTCGCCTTCTGCAAAAAGCGCGAAGTCATAGAAGAGGCGCTTGCGCGTCTCGAAAAATATTTCCAGGGGGAAAAGAGATATGGCGCATCTCTAGTTGGTTCGTAATGCGCGTGCCGACGACGGAACCGGCCTC
>JAGWVX010000499.1 GCA_018970685.1 Alphaproteobacteria bacterium
CAGAAGAATTCTTCCGCCTTTATGACGTCTCGGCCGATGCACTGTTGCGTGCTGTGCCCGATGCACAGATTGGCGGGCCGGACACGACGGGGCCAGGCAGCCCCAAATCCGCGGAATTCCTGAAACAGTTCCTGGAGCACTGCGCATACGGCAAGAACTATGCGACCGGCAGGACGGGTTCTCCTCTCGACGTCATCACTTTTCATCCCAAGGGCAAGGTACAATGGATCGCAGGTCACGCGCGCATGGGCATGGCTGAACAGCTGCAGGCGGCCGATGCCGGCTTTAAGATCGTCGCGAGCTTTCCCGAATGGCGGCACACCCCGGTCATTTTGGACGAGAACGATCCGGAACCCTGCGCCGGCTGCTCGCCGGCAAAACATCCCGAAGACAATTACCGCAACAGTCCGATCTACGCGGTCTATTCGGCGCTAGACATCAAAATGGCGACGGCGCTGGCCGCCGAACGCGGCGTGACGCTGAAAGGCGCGGTGACTTGGGCGTTTCAATTCGACGATCAGCCTTACTTCATGGCGTTGCGCGATTTGGCGACCAACGGCATCGACAAGCCGGTACTCAACGGCTTTCGGGCGCTGGGCCTGCTGGGCGACACGCGCTTGACGGCAACAAGCAGTGCGGCGATTTCCGCCGACGCAATCGAAGCGCATGGCGTGCCGCGCCCCGTCCTGGATGTCACCGCCGCGCGCAAACCGCGCGAGGTCGAGGTCCTGCTGCTGCACTATCGCGACGATGATGTGGCCGGCCCTGCAGCGCGGGTGCAACTGTCACTTACAGGCTTTCCCGCACAAGCCCGGCAAGTGCATGTCGAAACCTACCGTGCCGATACGGCGCACGGCGACGCTTACACGGCGTGGCTGGAGATGGGATCGCCGCAGAAACCGACACCCGCGCAATACCTGGCGCTCGAAGCGGCCGGAAAGTTACCGCACATCGGCGCGGCGCAGCGCGCTGATGTTCGCGATGGCGCGCTTCGCCTCGTCGTGAACGTTCCCATCGAAGGACTGGCGCTGGTCCGCATTGGCTGGTGATGCCCGCAAGGCCTCGGCATCGGCGGATAAATTAAGTAACGAGGCGGTATCCTACTTCGTTCCGAACATCCGATCGCCGGCGTCGCCCAGCCCCGGCACGATATAGCCGTGATCGTTGAGATGACTGTCGATCGCCGCCGTCCAGACATGCACGTCGGGATGATGCTTACGGAATTTCTCCAGGCCCTCCGGCGCGGCGAGCAGGCACATCAGGCGCAGCTTGGTGACGCCGCGCGCCTTCAACTTGTCCACTGCGGCGATGGACGAGTTGCCGGTCGCCAACATCGGATCCATCACGATCACCAGGCGCTCGGCGATATCCTCGGGCGCCTTGAAATAATACTCGACGCTCTCCAGCGTCTTGGGATCGCGGTAGAGACCGATGAACGCCACGCGCGCCGACGGCACCAGGTTCAGCATCCCGTCGAGGAAAGCGGTGCCCGCCCGCAGGATCGGCGCGAAAACCAGCTTCTTGCCCTCCAGCGACGGCGCCATCATCGCCGTCAGCGGCGTTTCGATCTCGATCATCTCGATCGGCAGATCGCGGGTGATCTCATAGCAGATCAGCATGCCGATTTCGTTGAGCAGCTCGCGGAAATGCTTGGTCGAGGCGTTCTTGTCCCGCATCAAGGTCAGCTTGTGCTGAATCAACGGATGGTCGATGACGGTCACGCCCTGCATCGCAAGTCCCCTTTTCCGCGCTCGTCCATTCCGCCACGAACCGGGAAGAAAGCGCAAGCCGCGAGACGCGTTTCCATGTGGCGCCGCGCGGCCGCTTGCGCTTAACTGTGGATAAAGACCATAGGAGCCGCATGGTGAGCCGGACCGCAAATTCGCTGGATGCCTTTT
>JAGWVX010000071.1 GCA_018970685.1 Alphaproteobacteria bacterium
ACGACGACGTCACCGACCGGGAATGCCGCGATGTGTGGCGTCAACCTGCGGACCTATCTGCGCGAGATGCCGGGCATGAGCGCCTTCGTGCTCGACGAGGGCGACATCTTTCACACCTACTCCTGTTACGCGCGCGGGCTCGATGGACTGTGGGGCATGTATCAGTGGCTTGATCGCGCGCCAATGGGCCGCAATGAAAGCGGCGGTCCCTGGAAGCGGCGTCGCGACGAGTACGTTCGGCGCTGAGCGGGTAAAGATAATCATATTAAGCACCACCAGCTTTGCGGGGCAATCCGCAAAGCGTTAGTCTAGGCTCCGCAAAGGTGCATTGCGACTGTTGCGACGCGGCGGCCTACTCCCCCAGGCGGGCTGGGCCGGTGCGCCGTTCCACTGATCGACCAGTGTGACGTTGTGGTCGCCCGACTGCGACGGAGAGGCATTCAGGTCCGATCCGGCCTGGTTGACATAGGTGACGTTTGCCGAACCGCTCTGACGGACAGCCGCATTGTCGTTGTGGCCGTACTGGCCGATCGCTCCATAATGGCCGCGGCCGCTCTGATCGACGCTAGCGGTGTTGTTGTAGCCGCGACGATCGGCCGGGCTGGCGGCGAACTGGGACACACCCATCAACTGCGCGCGAAGCTGGTTGTAGCGCCGTTCGTCCATGCGCTGCCGTACTATGTAGACTCTGCCGTTGTATTGGCGCACCCACGTGAACTCATAGCTGCCGTCGCCCGCCAGGGCGGCGGTGCAAAGCAGACTGCAGGCCAGGGCCATAAGGATCGCACGCCGCATGTTCGTCTCCATCTTTGCGAATTTCACGCTGCGTATGATGACGAGGCTCATCTGAGCCTGTGCTGAAGGTGTCGTTCACTGCACGTTCAGAATTCGCCCTGCCATGCCCAACCGCTCTTTCTGCTCTGAATGCGCGATGAATGCGCCATTCAGGGCGGACTCAGGTGCGACCGCCTAGAACGGCGAGCACGAACGCACCATCACGGTCGTTCCGAACAAGGAGACGAGCAATGAGACGGTTTCTCTTGGGGACAGTGGCACTGATTGCCTTTCTCGCGGCCGATACGACCGCAGCGAGTGCCGGGAACTCCGCATTGGTGTACCAGTACGGCTACCGGAATTCCGGCACCTTCGAGCAGCACGGCCGGTATAACCGCGGTACAATGCGTCAGGACGGCGAGTACAATTATTCGCACGCCATGCAGCGGGGCTATTGGAACTATCTTTATCAGCAGCAGCTCGGCAACCGGAATGCCGCGATGACCGATCAGTATGGCGAGAACAACTACGCGGTGACCGGCCAGCAGGGTCGGGACAATCAAGCCGCTACGTACCAGACCGGACGCTACAACACGGCCGGTATCGCCCAGATCGGCTCGAATCACCGGGCATTGGTCGATCAGTACGGCCGCAACAACACCACAGCCGTGATTCAGGTCGGCAACGGACAGCGCGCCGAAGCACACCAATCGGGCGACGGCAACACCGGCGTGATTATTCAAGGCGGCGATGACTGACAGCTCTTGCCGGGAGATGGGCCAAGACCCGCCTCCCGGCACGCGCCATAAAGGAGACACGGCTATGAAAAAATCCTGGGTCGCAGTGAGCATCGCCCTGGCCGCCGCCGGCGCATTTGCCGCGTCGAACGCGCCGTTTCGGCCGCTCCAGCGTTGCGAAATACGCGCGAGCTATGTTGGCCAAATCGTTCGCATTGACGGCGTCATGATCGGTCCGCCGGGCTCAAAAGGGCAATATCGGTTCATTCTCGCCAAGAGCGGCCCCAGCGGCGATTCACAGATCGGACAAGGCGGCGAATATGTCATCGGCCGATCTGGTGAGACGGTGGTATCGACTAACGAGCTGAACATCGACAGCCAGGACCGTTACCGGGCCGTAATGCAGATCGACAGCGCTGGAAATAACACGAGCTGCAGCCAGGCTAATCCGTAAACCGGATAGCTCATCGGAACGCGAGGCATATATGCTCGTTCTCGGCATGACCATCGAAGGCGTCGATTGGTGGCTAGGCCATCAAGCGCATGGAGATATAAGTATGGCGCATGCTGTAGGTCGTGCGGCGCTACCCGTCGCGACATCACCAGTAGCGAGAAAACGCACCAATTATGGTCGCGTCAACTGGCGTGCAAATTGTTGCGAATAGCTCCCGTTACAACTCCAACCAGGCTAGCCGTTCGAATACCTCCTTCCGCATTGCCGAATTGAGACCGGCGCCGGAGAGTGCCAACCGTTTTCCGTCACACGTCGCCTATGAACGTAGCCAATCGCTGACGTGTACGATCGACGACCAAGCGCGTTACGTCGGGGCGACCATAGTGTCCGGACACATCGAAATTTTGGCGTTCGCCGCGGACCAGACTATGATCGAGCTCCGCAATCAGAAGTGCTTCCCGCTCGACGACCGGCTCGATGACAAATCGCCCATCCGGCGCTGCAATCGCAGAGCCGCCGTTGGCTAGGAAGGCGCCGCTATTGGCGAGGATTTCGTTCAGCATCGGCGTATCCGGCGGGAAATCTTCGGGCCGCATCAGTCCTGAAACCGACAGAACGTAACTGCGCGCTTCTCTGGCAATGAAGCGAGTCACGTCTTGCGCATTGTCGGACGAACCAGGCCACACTGCCACGTGCAAGTCTTCGCCGTCGCTATAAAGCGCGGCCCGTGACAACGGCATCCAGTTTTCGAAACAGTTGAGACCACCGACGCGGAAAGGTGGCAAGTCGTGAACTCGCAAGCCGCATCCGTCGCCTTGCGCCCACGTCATTCGCTCTTCATAAGTCGGTTGCAGCTTGCGATGCACCGACCCTAGGCGAGACGTCCTGAATACTGGACAGTGTCACGGCTCCAAGAGGTCCGTTCAGTCAACCTCAGCCTTGTCCTTCCTCACCATCGGATTGAGCGTAAACAAGCATGTCCGTGCTTTGTCCCTCGAGTTTTGCGCTCGCATAGTCGACGAACGCCCACATTGAAAGCCGATACACATTGTCGCGTGCCGCACTAATTGCGTGCAATCGTAGAGACCCTATGTCACTTTATAGATGTATCATATATACCTCTTAACGTGACCGTGACGGACTTCGGCAGAGAATTCGCAGACGGAAAAGACTTTGTGCGGCGTGCGCGTGAGTTCACGACCATTTCCGTCATGCTGCGTATGTATTGTCGAGCCCATCACGGCACAGGTGACGCGCCGTTTTGCTCCGAATGTATGGAACTGCACTATTACGCGCGCCGACGCATCGAGCGCTGTGTGTTCGGCGACGACAAGCCGACTTGCGCCAATTGTACCGTGCATTGCTATAAAGCAACCATGCGCGAGCGCGTCAGAGAGGTGATGCGTTGGGCCGGTCCGCGCATGCTTTGGCGCCACCCGGCCCTTACCATCCGCCATCTTATCGACGGGCGTCGGCCTGCCTCGCTCATTCATCGTTCCAATAGCGGGCCCACAAGACCTCGCTATTCAGAAGAAGACCAGCCGACAACGTAACGACCGCGACGGTCCCGAGGATAATGGCGGAGAGATGCCAAGGTTCGCCGAAAGCCGCCGTGTGGAAATAATCTGCCAAGCAGTCTCAAGCCAAACGGCCGCGGCGACATAGGCCAAGCCTTGCAGGACGAACAAGCTCAAACGATAGCGCAGAAAAAACAGCGCTGGCGTCGCGACGCAGAGCACAGTTAAGATAAGATCGCCTCGGCGCAAGAAGTGAGCGGCTATGAGCCACGACGCAATAACATAAAGCACGATGCGTGCGGTCCTTGATGCTAACTTTTCCATTGCTCGCCGACGATTTTGGAAATCACCCCCTTAGTCCGCCTTGAACAATTCGTCATTCCGTGGGCCATCCACGATCAGGTCACCGACCAGACCGCGCTCAACGCGCACGATGGCGTGATCGACCAGCAAGTATGTCCCAGGCACCCGCGTTTGAAATTCGACGATTGCGGCATCGCCAGGCGGTACACTCATGGTTTGAACCCCGCGCAATGGCGGCGATTCAAGCGAGCCATATTGATAGGCCTTGTCGAAAATCTCGCCGATGACATGGAAGGACGACGTCTTGTTGGGTCCGGCATCGCCGAAAAAGATGCGTACCGTTTCGCCGACCTTCGACCGCAGCGGCCTATGGTCCGTCAACGCGCTGACGGCGCCGTTGAACACGTAGTATTCCGGCGTTTCGGCCATCAACTTAGCATAGGATTCGCCAAGCAAGCCCTGAGTGCCGAACGGCTTGTCGGTGTAGATCTCGTTCTGCATCACGTAGAATTCGCGGTCGACCCTTGGCAGACCGCCCGCCGGTTCGACTAGGATCATGCCGAACATCCCGTTGGCGATGTGTTCGCCGACGGGCATCGTCGCGCAGTGGTAGACGAAGAGGCCAGGCGTCGATACCTTGAAGGTGAAGCTTTTGGTCTCGCCTGGCGCGGCGACCGTGGCCGGTGCTCCCCCGCCTGGGCCCAGCACGGCGTGCATATCCACATTGTGGATCATCGCGCTGGCGGGGTCGTTGGTCAGGTACACGGTGACAATGTCTCCGACGCGCATACGGATGAAAGGTCCCGGAACCTTGCCGTTGAACGTCCAATAGCGGTACGTCGTAGCGTCTGCCAGCGTGCCGGTAACTTCCTCCGTATATAGTGTGACGTTGATGCGCCGCGGTCCGCGGTCACCCACCGGTGGTGGCAAATCGGTCGGATCGCGCACAATGTCGACTGTGGAGCCGGCTTTGGGTAGCGGTGTGGCCGTTGTGCCGGAGAGCGGCGGCGCGGTGTAATTGGCCGGCTGCGAGAGGGCCGGCGCCGCAATCGCGCCGGTGACGATATTCGGCCCGCCGCTCGAATCGGTCCACGCGCCAAAGGCGGCGGCGCCGATCAACATGACCGCGCCGAGAAGCGCCCAGTCTTTTCGTTTCTTGGGAAACATCTGCGGTCTCCTCAACGGGGCGCTCAATGCGCCTCTTGAACCTGCAACTACGATAAAGAGGTAAATCAAATACTTCTTTTACGATATTGGACATGATGACCTGCGCCGACACGCCGCATTGGCGGCGATTCACGAATTGACGCCGTTTTGGCTCGGCCGACCGCAAGACAGAGCGGCCTACCCATCGCATTGCAAAGTGCCTGCCTTGCGGGAAATATGACCTGCCATGCCGCTGAAAATCCTGCTTATCGACACAGATCCCGATCGCGCCCGGGCGCTCGAGGAGAAGCTAACGGAATCGGCCTTTGCCGATGTGGTTCGCATGCCACAGGGCTACGATCTTCCGTCCGCGGTGGAAAACGCCAAGCCCGATCTCATCATCATCGACATGTCTCTTCCCGACCGGGATGCGCTCGAAGACGTCCGTGCCGTGTCCGCCTCGCGTCCCATCGTGATGTTCGCAGGGACGGATGACCCCTCCTTCGTCGAAGAGGCCATTGCCGCCGGGGTCTGCTCCTACAACCTTTCCGGCGTTTCGTTCCAGGACATCAAGCCGATCATGTCGGCCGCCATCGCCTTGTTCCGCCGCTATAGCCGCGTCGAGAACGAATTGGCAGCGGCCAAGGCTATGCTGGACGAACGCCGCCTGATCGAGCGCGCCAAAGCGATCCTGATGCGCGATCGCAAAATGACCGAACCCGAGGCCTATCGCTGGCTACAGCGCAAGGCAATGAACGAGAACCGGAAGCTCGCCGATGTGGTCGCCGAGATCCTAAAGCAGGAGGAAGCCGATGCGCGCCGGGCCTGACCGACAAGGAAATGGAGCATGAGCGACGTGGTTTCGCTTTCGGGCGCGTTCAAGCCGCAAGGCGCCAAGCTCAGGATCGGGCTTTTGCGGCTCACCGATGCGGCGCCGGTCATCGTAGCGCACGAATTCGGCTATTTCGCCGAAGAAGGCGTCGATACCGAGCTTTCTGTCGAGCCGTCTTGGGCAAACATTGCCGACAAACTGGCATACGGCTTCCTCGATGCCGCCGTGATCGTGCCGCCGCTCGCATTCGCGGTCGATCTCGGCCTGCGCGGTGCGGCCCAAAAGCTCATCGTGCCTTATACGATCAGCCTTGGCGGCAATACGGTGACGCTCGCAAAAACCCTGGCGCAAAGGATCAAAGAGCGTGCGGCAGGAACTGGCATGTCGGTCGTGCAATCCCTGGCGCAGGAAATCCGCGAACAACCAATGACGCTCGGCATCGTGCATGCCTATTCGACCCACAATCTCCTGCTGCGCTATTGGCTGGCGACCGCCAGCATTGTTGCCGGACGCGATGTGAAGCTCACTGTCGTTCCGCCCGCGCGGGCGGTGGAAGCGCTGCAAAGCGGACAGATTTCCGGCTTCTGCGCCGGCGCGCCCTGGGGCGAAGTCGCCGTGCGGGCCGGAGCGGGCGCGACCGTTGCCACCTCGCACGACATCTGGAAAAACGCGCCCGAAAAGGCCTTTGCGGCGCGGGCCCGCTGGGCCGACGACCACCCCGAGGCCTTGCACGGCGCTTTGCGCGCTTTGTTGCGCGCGGCCAAATTTTGCGATGCCCCCGAAAACGCATCCTATACGGCCGCCCTGCTCTCGCGCCGGAAATATCTCGACGTAGACAGCCACGCCATCCTGGCCTCCCTGCCCGGCGGCGCCATCGCGCCGGACAATGTCTCGATGTTCTTTCGCGATGCCGCGACGTTTCCCTGGCGTTCGCAGGCACTGTGGTTCCTGCGGGAAATGGTCCGCTGGGATTTGCTGGACCGCACCGCCGACATTCGCACGCTTGCCGCGGAGGTTTATCGCCCAGATATCTATCGCGCCGCCGTTTCGGGAGCGGGCCTCTCGGTACCGGGGACGGACAGCAAGATCGAAGGCGCGCATCAAACCGCCTGGATGCTTGAAGCAGAACCCTCCCCCATTGCCATGGCGCCGGATGGCTTTTGTGATGATGCGCTTTTCGATCCCGACAAGCTGACCGATCCTGCATTGCACAATCCGTAAGCGCATCTGCATTTCTTTTGCGCAACCACCGCGCCTGGAACGAGCCTTTCCGATAGAAAAAACAGGCATTTGCGCCATTGTTGCACCGCGATAATCTGGCATGCCGCTTGCTAAGGGATAGATGCGGGTCGGCCTTTGGGCGGACCGGTCGAGGGTCGTCTAACGGCGGACGTGCTTTCGGAGCAATCGGGTTATCCCGCGGGCCAATGGCGGTTCGCATCCGGAATTTCCGGCAGCGCTGTGCGCGCTGAATTTGCGAGCCATGCCGATGACAGCCGCTTTCCCTATCCGTTCACGGAGGCGTCCGTGAACATGATCCGCGATCCGCGCGAACACCTCGTCGTCATCGGCAATGGCATGGCCGGGATGCGGACGGTCGAAGAGCTCTTGAAATTCGAGACCGGGCGAAACACCCGCATCACCGTGTTCGGCGCCGAGCCGCACGTCAATTACAACCGCATCATGCTGTCTTCGGTGTTGGCTGGCGACAAAACGCTCGACGAAATCGTCATCAATCCGCGCGCCTGGTATGAAGAAAACGGCATTACACTTCTGGCGGGCGATCCGGTAGTCAGTATCGACCGCGACGGACGCATCGTGACGAGCGCAAGCGGCACAAGAGTGCCTTACGACCGGCTTTTGCTCGCGACCGGATCGCGCCCGCTGGCCCCACCGATCCCGGGACTTGACCTCAAGGGCGTCTGCGCCTTCCGCGACATCGCCGATGTCGAGAAAATGCTCGACGCCGCGCGTACCCAAAAGCGCGCCGTCGTGATCGGCGGCGGCTTGTTGGGGCTCGAGGCCGCCTGGGGTCTTAAGCAGCGCGGCATGAACGTGGCGCTCGTCCATCTGATGCCGACCCTGATGGAGCGCCAGCTCGATGCGGCGGCGGGCCAGCTTCTGCAGCGCGATCTCGACCGGCGCGGTATCGCCTTTTTCACCAACGGCCAAACGGAAGAGATCGTGGGCCAAGACCATGCCGAAGGCGTGCAACTCGCCGACGGGCGGTTCATCCCGGCCGACCTTGTCGTGCTCGCCATTGGAATCCGGCCGAATGTCGATCTGGCAAAAGCGGCCAAACTGGATGTCGGCCGCGGCATCACCGTCTATGACGATATGCGCACGAGCGACCCGTCGATTTTCGCCGTCGGCGAGTGTGTGGAGCATCGCGGGCAGGTGTTCGGGCTCGTGGCGCCCATCTGGGACCAAGCCAAGGTTTGCGCCGCGCAACTGGCCTGCGACGAAACAAAACTTTTCCAGCAGCGCGCGCTGTCGACCAAGCTCAAGATCACCGGCGTCGACGTGTTCTCGGCCGGCGCCCTGATGGCCGCCGATCAGGCCGACGACGAAATCACGCTGCGCGACGACAGCCGCGGCTTCTACAAGAAAATCGTGCTGCGCGACGGCAAGCTGGTCGGGGCCGTTCTGTACGGCGATGTCGGCGACGGCGGCTGGTACCTGCAATTGATGCAGGACAAGGCCGATGTCAGCGCGCTACGCGAAAGGCTGGTGTTCGGGCGTGCTTTTGCCGATATCGGCGGGCAGCCTGCGTGCGACGATTTCGACTCCATGCCCGATGACACGCAGATTTGCGACTGCAACGGCGTGTGCAAAGGCGCGATCGTCGCTGCCATCCGCGAGAAAAACCTGACTAGTCTCAACGAAGTGCGCGCCCACACCAAGGCGTCGGCCTCGTGCGGACAATGCACCGCGAAAGTGGAAGGGCTGCTCGCCTTTGCGGCAGGCGAAGCCGCAAAACCCACCAAGAAAACGCTCTGCGATTGCACCGAGGCCTCGCATGACGAAATCTGCGAAACGATCCGCGGGCGCGGCCTCAAAAGCATGGAAACAATACGCGCCGCGTTCGGCTGGAAGAAGCCGGAAGGTTGCCACAAATGCCGGCCGGCCTTGAATTACTATCTGCTGTGCGCCTGGCCCGGCGAATACGAAGACGATGCCCGCTCGCGCTTCGTCAATGAGCGCGTCCACGCCAACATCCAGAAAGATGGCACCTACTCCGTCGTACCGCGCATGTGGGGCGGACTGACCACGCCCAGCGAATTGCACGCCATCGCCGACGTGGCGGAGAAATACGACATCCCCACCGTGAAGGTGACAGGCGGCCAGCGCATCGACCTGCTCGGCGTGAAGAAACAGGATTTGCCCGGCGTCTGGGGCGATTTGAACAAGGCGGGGCTCGTGTCCGGCCACGCCTATGGCAAGGCGTTGCGCACGGTGAAGACCTGCGTCGGCAGCGAATGGTGCCGTTTCGGCACGCAGGATTCGACCGGCCTCGGCGTCAAGTTAGAAAAGATGTGCTGGGGTTCCTGGACACCGCACAAGGTGAAGCTTGCCGTCTCCGGCTGTCCGCGCAATTGCGCCGAAGCGACGATCAAGGACCTTGGCGTTGTCTGCGTCGATGCGGGCTACGACATCGTGGTCGGCGGCAATGGTGGCGTCGAGGTTCGCGTTACCGATCATCTGGTGCGCGTGGCGAGCGAAGACGAGGTGCTGGAGTATACCGGCGCATTCCTCCAGCTTTACCGCGAAGAGGCCCATTACCTCGAACGCACGGCGCCTTGGATCGCGCGCAAGGGTATCGCTTACGTGAAGCAACGCCTGATCGAGGACGAAGTGGGACGCCGCGAACTTTATGCGCGCTTCATCTATTCGCAGAAATTCGTCCAGCACGATCCCTGGGCTGAGCGCGCGGCGGGCGCCGAGCCACAGGAGTTCTCGTCGCTGCCGGCGCTGGCGGAGGCCTAAATGGAATTCGCTTGGAAGAACATCGGCCCGCTTTCCAACATCCCTTTGCGTGGCGCACGCCGGCTGTGTTTCGAGCTTGACGGCCATCCGATTGCGGTTTTCCGCACTGGCGATGACCATCTCTTCGCTTTGGTCGA
>JAGWVX010000072.1 GCA_018970685.1 Alphaproteobacteria bacterium
CCTCGGCACCGAAATAGGCAAAGGCAACCGAGGCAAGGCCGGGCAGATCGGCCAGGGGGCGGACAGGCGTGCCGGCGAGCGCCAATTCCGGCGTTCCGGCGATCCGAAGCGTCACGGCTTTGCGGTCACGGATCGAGCGAACGTCGATCCGCAGCATGGCGCCGGACTGACGCGGATCGGGGCCGAGGAATGTCATCGTCTGCGCGGTGCCGTCAAACGCCACATGGGCATCGGTGGGATCGGAGGTCAGAAACTGCGGATAGGCCCGCGCCATCTCCTGAGACAGCAGCGAGCGAACGGCGATGATCTTGTCGGTGCCGGCGGTCTTGGCCTCCGCTGCCGCCCAGACCTGGCTGCCGAATTTGAGCCCGCCGAACAGGAGGGCCGACAACAGCGCCAACAGCGTCATGGCGATCAGAAGTTCGAGGAGCGTAAAGCCAGCCTCGCTTGCTGGGTCGTGCTCGATGGTCGCCAAGGCCGTCACTGGGCTTGCTCCCTTGGCACCAAGCGGAGGGTGGCAAGGCTGAGCGATTGCGCGCTGCTCATTCCCGCCCAAGTCACGGTTGCGCGAAGGCGCGCCGCGTGTGGTCCGGGTGCCGTCCAGTCATCGCCGGACGGATAGGGGGCGACCACCATCTGCCATGTCAGGCCCGACGGGCTCGTGCCCCGACGCGCGCCGGCGATGATGGTCGGGGCGGCACGGGCTTCGGCAATCAGCGAGCGGGCCAGCGCCCGGGCCTCAAAGGCGCGGTCGCGCGCGCCTTCACGGCTCAGCGTTTGCGAAAATATCGCCAGCAGCACGCTCAGCGAGAGCCCCAGGATGGTGAGTGCGACCAGCACTTCCAGCAAGGTGAAGCCGCCCGTCTCTGCGCCGCCATCGACGCACGCCAGCGCCGCCGCCCGCAGCGGCGTCAGCCCCGCGCTGCCTGGGTCACCAACTGGCGATTTGCGGCTTGGTCCCGGCATTGCCCCCATCGCCCTTTGCGCCGTAGCTGTAAAGATCATAGTCGCCGTGCTGCCCCGGCGAGCGGTAAAAATAGGGATGCCCCCAAGGATCGGTCAGGCCTGAGGTCTTCTTGATGTAGGGGCCGTCCCAGTTCTCCGCCGTAGCCGGCTTGGTCAGAAGCGCCTGCAAGCCTTCCTGCGTGGTCGGATAGCGCCCGACATCGAGCTTGAAGAGGTCGAGACTGGCGGAGAGGTTGGAGACTTCGGTCTGGGCCGTCTTGACCTTGGCGCTGTCCAGATAATGGATCACCGCCGGGGTGGCGATAGCCGCGAGGAACCCCAGGATGGCCAGGACCACCAGCAGTTCCATCAGCGTATAGCCGTCCTCCTCGGACAGACGCCGCGCTCGGACTATTCGTTCCAGCAATCTCATGACCTCTCTCATGGCAAAGCCAATTCTATTGAAACGCCAAGCCTCGTTGTAAAGCAGAGCCTCATTGCAGGGCCAGATCGTTGACGCCGAGGATCGCCACCAGCAGCGAGGCGATCAGGCCGCCGACGATGAGGCCGAGCACGATGGTCAGCGCCGGCACCAGCAGGGACAACAGCCGGTCGACCGTGTGGCGCAGGCGTTGCTCATCCAGGTCGGCCTGGCGCAAGAGCATGGTATCGAGCTTGCCGGTTTCTTCGCCGATGCGGATGAGATCGAGCGTGACGGCCGGGAAGATACCGCTCTCGGCCAGACGGCTGGCGAGGCTCTCGCCTTCGCGCAGGCTGCGGGCCGTGTCCCCGACAGCCTCGCGAAGCACGCTGTTCCAGAGCGTGTCCTTGATAAGAGCGAGAGCCGAGGGCAGCGGCACGCCGTTGCTGAGGAGGGCGCCCAGCGTCCGCTCGAAGCGTTCGACGTCGATGGCGGCCAAGAGCTTACCCAGCAGCGGTAAACGCAGCAGCAGGCCGTCGCAGCGGCGCCGGAACACCGGGCGCTGCCAGGACTGCCGAAACCACGCCGCTCCGGCTATCGTCCCGAACGCCAACGCCCACCAATAGCTCCGGAAGAAATCCCCGATATCCATCACCACCTGCGTCGGCCAGGGCAGCGATTTGCCCGCTTCGGCAAAGAGCGGTTTGAACTCGGGCAGCACCACCGTCAGGATAATGGCGATGGAAATCCCCGCGCTCACCATGAGGATCATGGGATAGACCAGCGCCGAGGAAATCGCCTCGCGGATGGCAAGGCTGCGCTCCAGATAATCGCCGAGCCGGCGCAGCGTGGTTTCGAGGCCGCCGCCCTGTTCGCCCGCCCGCACCATGCCGACATAGAATCTTGGGAAGAGGTCGTCTTCGGCCAGCGCCTCGCCAAAGCTGGCGCCATCGCGAACACGGGCACGTGCCGCCGCCACCGGTGCCCGCAAAGCGCCGATGTCGGCAAGATTTTCCAGAATGCCCAGCGCATGGTCGAGTTCAAGGCCCGCCTCCAGCAGGCTCGCCAATTCCTGTGTCATCATGGCAAGCGCCCTCGGTGCCACGCGCCTGGTCGGCCGCAAGGCGTGCAGGAGCCGCGCCATCGCGCTCCCAGCCCCGGCTGGGGTGCCCGATTGCCTGGACGACAGCAGATACTGGCCTTGCCCGCGCAAGTGCTGGATCAGGGCGGCTTCCGAGGGCAACTCCGCCGCCCCATGGACCAGCCCGCCGGCCTGCGTCATCGCGCGATAGCGGAACATCGTCATGTTAGAGCGCCATCATCAGCTTGCCGTCCTCACACCGCCACCCTCACACTGGCACCTTCACACTGGCAATCTCACACCGCCCGCGTCACCCGGATGACTTCCTCGATAGAGGTCAGCCCTGCAACGGCCTTCATCATCCCATGAGCGTGCATGGAGCGCATGCCGGCTGCTTTCGCCAAGCCGGTGATCTCGTTCGAATCGGTGCCTTTGAGGATGGCCCGCCGGATGGCCTCGTTGATCGGCAACACTTCGACGATGGCATTGCGCCCTTTGTAGCCGGTTTGATTGCAGGCCGCGCAGCCCTTGGCGCGATAGAGCCGGACCGGCCAGTCCTCAGCGTCAAGGCCCAAACGGGCAACCAGTTCTGGCATGGCCTCATAAGGCTCGCGACAAGCCGGGCACAACAGGCGCACCAGGCGCTGGGCCGCCACCCCGTTGATGGTGGAGGTGAGCAGGTAATCTTCCACCCCCATGTCGAGCAGCCGCGTGATCGCACTCGCGGCATCGTTGGTATGCAGCGTCGAGAGAATGACGTGACCGGTCAAGGCCGCCTGGACCGCGATCTGCGCGGTTTCCAGATCGCGGATTTCACCGATCATCATCACATCCGGATCGTGGCGCAGGAAGCTGCGCAGCGCCGCCGGAAAGCTGAGCCCGATCTGCGGCTTCACCTGCACCTGGTTGATCCCTTCAAGTTGGTATTCGACCGGATCCTCGATGGAGAGAATCTTGCGGTCGGGCGTGTTCAGTTCGATGAGGGCCGTGTACAGCGTCGTAGTCTTGCCGCTACCCGTAGGCCCAGTGACCAGCATGATGCCATAGGGGCGATTGAGGATATCGCGGAAGCTGGCGGCGAGGTCGTCTTCGAAGCCCAGTTCCGCGAAGTCCAGCTTCAAATGACTACGGTCGAGAATGCGCAACACCACCGCTTCGCCGTGCATAGTGGGCGTGGTGGCGACGCGAAGGTCGATGTCCCGGCCCCGTACCGCCATGCCGATGCGCCCGTCCTGCGCCAGCCGCCGCTCGGCGATGTTGAGCTTGGCCATGATCTTGATCCGCGAAATCACCGCTGAAGCCAGCTGGCGCGGCGGAGACTCGACATGTTGCAGCACTCCGTCGATGCGGTAGCGCACGCGTAATTCGTTTTCCATGGGCTCAATATGGATGTCGGAGGCCCGCGCCTCGACCGCGCGCGTGATCAGATGATTGACCAGGCGGATGACCGGCGCCTCGCTGGCGATGTCCTTCAGCCGGTCGATATCGTCGCTGAAATTGTCGTTGGCCCTGCTCCGTGTCTGCTCGGCGCCAGAGCGAAAGTCGGGCGGCGTGCCGGCATAGAGGCGTGCAAAGGCCGCATCGAGATCGGCAGGGGAGGCGATGGCCCGGTGCACGGATTTGCCGGTGGCGAACGCCACGGCCGCCACGGCGTAAGGATCGAGCGGCCGGACCATGGCGATGGTGACGGCGCCCGCGTCCTCCTTGAGCGGGATCAGGTGTGCGTCTTTCAGAAAATCGCGACCCAATTGCGCTTCCAGCAGCGGTTCGGCGGGAAAGTCGGCGGCGCCCACGATGGGAATCTCAAGCTGGCGCGACAGGGTTTGAGCAAGATCGCGTTCCGAGATCAGCCCCAGGCGCGTCAGCACCGTCTGCAGCCGCTCTCCGCTTTCGGCAGCCAGATGCCTGGCACGCTCCAGCGCGGCCTCAGTGAGGACGCCGGCGTCGAGCAGCAGATGAGACAGGGTTTCGTCTTCGCTGCCATCGCAGTGGCGCGCGCCTGTCACGCCCGTGCTTTGTTCCGACAGCGACATCATTTCCCCCGAAGACCAAGAGCCATGACGCTCTATCTGCCACTCTACCGCGTTTTATGTGGCCCGCCAGTCATTGCGGCGTCTATCTTCTGTGAATGAAGGTACAGGGTGCACCCTTTGGTCTTGAATGATTTCGTCACGCGAATCGCAAACCGTCACGCATTGCGTATTCCGTTCCATCATTGTCGCTCGGCTACGCATTCGAATGCCCTGACGGGACGGCTCCAACCGCTGGTCCGCCTAGCGATGACGCATCGTCACGAATATTTCGTAGAAGCGAGTTCCACTTGGAGATCAACTGATTAATATCTCCCGAATTCTCCCGAACGCCGCATCTCCTCAATAATTGCGTATGTACTGTTGGCGACAATCTTGACTACCACGTCTGCGTCACGACATCGTCCAAACATTCTGGGTGATTCTCGGGGGGCTTCTGGTGTCGAATACTCAAAGCGACGAATTCTCGGATGTTGGCGTAAAATCGAGTATCCACAAAAGCATAGAACAGATCGCAGCTTCGAGCCTATTGTTCAGAGATATCCCCAGAAAATGCTTGGCGAAAGCAGGACTTGCCCGTCTGACGGCGCTCTTTGCCGGCCTGTTCGCGCTTTTCTTCTTCGCACCTGCAAACGCTGCGAGCGCCCCGCCCGCTATGATCGTGCCGGGCCAGATGAACGTCAGCGCCACGGGAGCTTTCACCTACACCATTCCGATTGCCGTGCCGCCCGGCACCGCCGGCATGGTGCCGGCCTTGTCGCTCGACTATTCCAGTCAAAGTGGCGACGGCATCGTTGGGCTGGGCTGGGCGCTTTCAGGGTTGCCATCGATTTCGCGCTGTCCGCGCACGCTTGCTCAAGACAATGTCCATGGCGGCGTCAATTACGATGCCAACGACCGCTTCTGTCTCGATGGGCAGAAACTGGTTGCGACCTCCGGAACCTATGGTGCCAATGGCACGGTGTACCACACGCAGATCGAGAGCTTTACGCAGGTCGTCTCCTACGGCACGGCCGGCAGCGGTCCTTCTTACTTCAAGGCCTGGCTGAAATCGGGCCAAACCCTGGAGTTCGGCAACACCACGGATTCGCGTTGGCTGGCGGTCGGCAAGACCACTGCCCGCGCTTGGGGCGTGGACAAGATTACCGACACCAAGGGGAATTACCTCACCGTCACTTATACCAACGACACGACCAACGGTCAGGCCTATCCCACCCGCATCGATTATACCGGCAACGCCACTGCCGGCCTTTCAACCTACAACTCGGTGCAGTTCAGCTACGCCACACGCGGCGATATCGTGCCGAGCTATCAAGCCGGCTCCCTCCAGCAGACCACCGTCATTCTCACCGACGTCAAGACCTATGCCGGTTCGACGCTCGTCAGCGATTATCGCCTCGCGTACCGCGCCGGCACCGCACTTCTGCATTCGCGGCTCACGTCCGTCACGCTCTGCGACGGCTCAGGCAACTGTCTCGCGCCCACGACGTTTGGCTGGCAGGGCGGAACAGGTACACTGAGCTACACCACCACGGCAAATGGGCTCGCACAGGGGCAAACCTTGTCCGCGATTGATCTGAATGGCGACGGGCTGACGGATGCCCTGGTCAACGTTGGCAACTGTGGCACTGGTGGAGCCGGCTATCTGGGAACGCAATCGGGCACCTATAACGTCGGCAATCTGACGGCAGGCTATTATTATTTGCCGAAAGGGACCACGACGCTCACCTATTACAGCGGGGCGCTCTGTTTCATAAATGGTGCCACTGCGGCTGTTGGCGATCTCACCGGCAACGGTCACGACGATGTTTATGTCGATCAGACCCGCTGGTATCACGATATAGCCGACGGTTTGTGGGTACCGTATGATGTATTGCTTCCATTCGGCAATGACGGTTCGGGCAACTTGACCGAATTGGGGTCAACTGGTTTTGGAACACGGCTGACCAGTCCGAACACTTTCAGCTTCGGGGATTTCAACGGCGACGGCCGCTTGGACGCGATCTTCAACAATCAGGTCGAGTACGGCAATGGTGATGGCACGTTTACGGCGGACACCGCCCACACCCTGACGGCTACTGAATATGTAGGGGACTTCGACGGTGATGGCTGCAGCGATGTCCTGTCTGTCAACGCCGCATCGTCGGTGACCTATTTTTGCAATCCGGCGACAGCGTCCGCCTCTGTGCCAAACTGGTCTGCCTACACAGTGGTGACTGGGGACTTCAATGGGGATGGAAAGACTGACATCCTGACGGTCAGCTCAGGCAGCGCCGGCAACGAGTACCTCTCGACTGGTACGGGATTCTCGGCCACGGCGTTCTCTGCGCCCGCGAGTTGGGGTTCCTACCAGATCGTCACTGGGGATTGGAATGGCGACGGCAAGACGGACCTTGCGTTGATTTCCAGCACAAGTGGCACCCCGCACCTCATTTATCTCTCCACGGGAACCGGGTTCACCCAGGCTGCCAGCATCGCCAATAGCGACACGGGTGTTACCGCCGTCGTCGCCGATTGGAACAACGATGGCGCCGATGACATCTGGATCAAGAAGGCATCGGGCGACACGGAGCTGCTCTTCTCATTTTCCCCCGAACTGATGACGTCGGTTTCGAACGGGATTGGTGCGACCACGACTGTAACCTATGACCGCCTGAACAAGAACGGTGCACTCTACACCAAGGGCAGCGGGGCGACGTATCCGACGCAGGATATGGACGGGGCTTTCTATGTGGTCTCCCGCGTGGATCAAAGCAACGGAGTGGGCGGAACCTACAGCGTGACCTACGCCTATTCCGGAGCGAAGTTTGACGTGAGCCGGAGCATGCCCCTTACTCCTCCGAACTGGAACAAGTTGGCCTCGTCAGGTTTCATGGGGTTCTCGACGATCATTGCTACCGATCTGCAAACCAACGTTGTAACCACGACCGCTTATCGTACCGATTACCCCTATATGGGGATGATCGCGTCGCAGACCGTTACCCATGGTTCCGTTACCTTGCAGTCGATTGCCAACACCTATAGTTCGACCACGGTAGGCGGCGTTCTGGTGACGACCTCTCAGACAGTTGTTTCGAGTAACGACCTCGACGGGACGGCGTTGCCGACGGTGACGACGAACTACACCTATGACTCTTACGGCAACGCGCTGACGATATCGCGTTCGGTCTCTGACGGGTCTTCGCAGACGACCACGAACACCTATACCAACGACACGACCAATTGGATTTTGGGTCAGATAACGTCGTCGAACGTCCAGAGCATCGTCGGTTCCTCGAACCTCACCCGGCATCTCAGCTTCGTGCATGATGCGTCTTCCGGCCTTATCACCCAGGAGACGGTTGAACCGAGTGCTACCGACAACACGTATCTCAGCATAGCGTACACGTACGACGCCTATGGCCACCGCGTCTCGGCGACCACCTCGACCTATAACAATGCCTTCGGGGCTGCCCGCACCACGACTGCCAGCTATGACAGCAGCGGCGAGTTCAAGACCGGGGACTGTAACGCCCTTAACCAGTGCGAAACCTGGGCCTATGATGCGCGCTTCGGCGAGGCAACCAGCCATACCGATCCCAACGGCATTTCCGCGAACTGGGCCTATGACGGCTTTGGCCGGGTGACTCTGGAAACCAAGCCGGACGGGACCAAGACCGCCACGTCCTACGCTTATTGTTCGGGCGTGAACGGCGGCACGGCCGCTTGCCCCACGAACGGCGCCTATCTGGCCGCCGCCACGCCTGAAAACACTGCTGGTGCCCAAGATGGTCCCATCAGCCAACCCTATTTCGATGCCTTGAATCGCGGCATTGCGTCCGATGTCCAGGGCTTTGACGGCAGCTGGATTCGCCTCTCTACAATCTATGACAGCAACGGTCGGGTGGGACAGACGAGCCGGCCTTACTTCGTTTCCGGCGGTACGCCCTATTGGACCACTTACACCTACGACGATCTGGGTCGCGTCACCCAGGCGACCATGCCGGATTCCAGTCACACCACCTATGCCTATCACGGCCTTTCCAGTTCGAAGACCAACAATTTGGGTCAAACCACGACCGCCGTGGGCAATGCCCAAGGCTTGGTGGCAAGCGTTACCGATGCGCTGAACCATGCCACGAACTATGCCTATGACGCCTTCGGCGACCTCACCACGGTGACCGATCCTTCTGGCAACGTCATCGCCAACACCTACGACCTGCGCGGGCGCAAGACGGCTTCGAGCGATCCCGATATGGGTAGTTGGAGCTACGCTTATGATGGCCTTGGCGAACTCACGAGCCAGACGGACGCCAAGAGCCAGACCACGACGCTGTCCTACGATCTCCTCGGCCGGGTGACCCAGCGCGTGGAAACTGATCTCACCTCGACTTGGACCTATGGCACCAGCGCCGCTTCACACAATATCGGCCAGCTTGCCAGCACCTCCACCAATGGCGGCTACACGCGCACCAACAGTTTTGACGGCTATGGCCGTCCGTCCGGAGTGACGTTGACCATTGCCGGCAACAACTACTCCTATACGCCGAGCTATGATACGAGCACCGGCCGGCTTGCCACGCTCTCCTATCCGTCTGGGCTCGTCCTCAGTTACGTTTACACCTCGCTCGGCTATCTCTCCCAAGAGAAGGACAATGCAAGCGGCACGGCGTACTGGACGGCCAATGCCCGCGACGCGGAGATGCACCTCACCGCCCAGACCTTCGGCAATGGTGTGCAGGAGACTCAGAGCTTCTATGCGCAAACCGGCCTTTTGAATCAGGTCAATGCCGGCACGAGCAATGGCGTGGCCAGCTTCACCTACGCCTGGGACACCATCGGCAACCTCACCAGCCGGGCGGACACCTATGAGGGTTATACTGAGAATTTCTGCTACGACGCCCTCAACCGCCTGACGAGCTATGCGCTCGGCGCCAATTGTAGCGGGGGCTCGGCGGTCGGCTACGATGCCCTCGGCGACATCACCTCGAAGACCGGCGTGGGCACCTATTCCTACCCAGCTGCGGGCCAAGCCAGGCCTCACGCCGTCTCCTCCATCACCGGTACGGTGAACGGTGTCGTCAATCCTACCTACACCTACGACGCCAACGGCAACATGACGGCCGGTGCGGGACGCACGATCTCCTGGACCAGCTTCAACATGGTGGCCCAGATCACGCAGGGCACGACCACCGTGGCCTTCACCTATGACAGCGGCCACCAGCGCATTACCCAGACCATCGGCGGCTCTAGCCCCAGCACCACCACCTACCTCTATGCCCTGGGCGCGGTGAGCGAGAAATTCATTGCCGGCTCGACCACCACCTGGCACGATTACATCTATGCCGATGGCGAAATGGTGGCGGAGCATTTCAACACGGGCGGCACGAGTTCGGTGCTATACGCGGTAGA
>JAGWVX010000500.1 GCA_018970685.1 Alphaproteobacteria bacterium
GCATTTTTTGCGGACTGAATATTGAAATGAATGTTGCCGTCGCCGAGATGGCCGAATGGAACCGGGCGCGCGTCGGGCATTGCATCGGCGACCGCGGTGATGCCCTTTGCAATGAAATCGGCGACTGCGGACACCGGTACGGAGACGTCGTGCTTGAGCGAGGGCCCTTCTTTCTTCTGTGCTTCTGACATGCTCTCGCGCAGCTTCCATAGCGCGGCGCGTTGCGTCTCGTTGGCGGCGATTACGGCGTCACTCGCAAGCCCATCCGATAAGGCGGTTGTGAGCGCACCTTCAAACACAACTTCCAGTCCCGCCGCACCGGACGCTTCGCAGAGCACATACCATGGGGACGGTGCGTCAAACGGCTCGGTCGTCCCGGGAATATGTTTGAGGACGAAGTCCAATCCGAGGCGAGGGACAATTTCGAACGCATTCAGCAAGCTGCCGGTAGCTCCCTGTACATGTGCCAGCAAAGTCAAAGCCGCTTTCACGTTCGGCACCGCCAAGAACGCCGTGCAGCGCACGGCCGGTCTTGTAAATAATCTCAGGGCCGCGGCGGTGACGACGCCGAGCGTCCCTTCCGCACCGATGAAAAGCTGTTTCAGGTCATATCCCGTGTTGTCCTTGCGTAGCGTGCGCAGCAGGTCCAGCACGCGCCCATCCGCCAGCACTACTTCGAGGCCAAGAACCTGTTCGCGCGCCATGCCGTAACGCAGCACGTTCACCCCGCCGGCGTTGGTCGAAATCGTTCCGCCTATCGTGCAGCTTCCCTCCGCGGCCAGGCTTAACGGCAGCAGCAGCCCGCAATCGTCTGCAGCGCGTTGCGCCGTTGCCAAGACGACACCCGCTTCGGAAATCATGCTGGCATCCTGAATATTCATGGAACGGATGCGATTCAGCCGTGACAAGCTCAGCAACACTTCGCCTTCGAACGGAATCTGTCCGCCCACCAAGCCCGTGTTGCCGGCTTGAGGCACGACAGGCGTGCGTGTCTCATTACAGATCGACAGGACGGCGGATACCTCCTCGGTAGTCGCCGGTTTCAGCATTACGGTGGCGCGCCCTTTGTACTTGCTGCGCCATTCCTCCAAATGTGGCGCGATTTCGGCCTGGTCCTCCGTAAACCCTTTTTGTCCGACGGCGGCTTTCAGCCTTGCGGTTGTCTCGTCGTTCATAGTGCGACCTTGCGCGGAGCTGCGGCGCGACTCAGTCGGTCATTGATCGCTTCGCCCAATCCTTCGGACGGGATCGGCATCACGGCAATGGTCGTCGCGCCCTCAGCATCAAGCGCGCGCAGCATAGCGAAAAGATTGGATGCCGCCTCGGTCAGATCGCCGCGCGGGCTAAGGTTCAATGTCCGGCCCGCGGCAACCGGCACGGTGGGCCCGAAGGCCAGCAGCGCCTCGTTGGCTCGGGTTTCCTGGGCGCCGAGGCGCAGTGTCGCATTTGGCGCATAGTGACTGGCGAGGCAGCCGGGGGAGGCGATGGCTGCATCTGCCGGTGCAGCAAGAGGTCCGGCGATCTTTTCAACGGCGTCACGGGGAACGGCGCCTAACCGCAGTAATACCGGGCGGCTGTACTCGAAGCCGATCACCGTCGATTCGATGCCTATCGGTGTGTTTCCGCCGTCGAGGATCAGATCGACCTCGCCTGCTAAGCCATCCGCCACGTGGACGGCGCTTGTCGCACTGACCGCTCCGGAAGGGTTGGCGCTGGGTGCGGCCAACGGTATGCCGGCCTCCGCTATCAGCTGCGCCGCCACAGGATGCGATGGGACACGCATGGCAACCGTGTTCAGGCCTGCGCTCACCAAAAGCGATAAGCGGCTGTTGTCCCGGCGCGGGAGGACCAAGGTGAGGGCACCTGGCCAAAAGGTTTGAGCCAACTCAG
>JAGWVX010000501.1 GCA_018970685.1 Alphaproteobacteria bacterium
CGCGTCCGGCGCCGAATTACGGCGGCGCCTTCTCGGCCGCGACGTCGAACGACATGCAATTCTTCGGACGCGACAAGCTTTTCGCGGGAACCACGCCGGAAACCGACATCGAGCTCGGTTACGTCACCAATTTCTTCGGCAATTCCGTCGCGCTGCAGGCCAATGCGGCCTATCAGACGAATCTCGGCGGCCAGAACGGCACCAACTCCGTTTCGCTGCTGTCGCGGGCGAAGATCAAGTTCTGATCTTCGGGGACGGGCTTGACCCGGCCACCCAGCAAACTAAAACGCCGCACATACCAAACGTCGCCGCAAAGGATAGCCGATGGCCGGGCCGCAATATGTTTTCGTGATGAAGGGGCTGTCGAAGACCTACCCCGGCGGCCGCCAGGTGTTGAAGGATATCTGGCTGTCGTTCTATCCCGGCGCCAAGATCGGCATCGTGGGCGTCAACGGCGCCGGCAAGTCCACCCTGATGCGCATCATGGCGGGGCTCGACAAGGAATTTACCGGCGAGGCCTGGGCGGCCGACGGCGTCCGCATGGGCTACTTGCCGCAAGAACCGCAGCTCGACCCGGCGCTGGACGTGCGCGGCAACGTCATGCTGGGCGTGGCGGGCAAAAAAGCGCTGGTGGACCGCTACAACGAGATCGCCGCCAATTACACCGACGAGACGGCCGACGAGATGGCGCGCCTGCAGGACGAGATCGAGGCGCAGGGCCTATGGGACCTCGACAGCCAGATCGATCAGGCGATGGATGCGCTGCGCTGTCCGGACGGCGACGCGGATGTGGCGAAGCTGTCGGGCGGCGAGAAGCGCCGCGTGGCGCTGTGCCGGCTGCTGCTGGATGCCCCCGATATCCTGCTGCTCGACGAACCGACCAACCATCTCGACGCGGAGTCGGTGGCCTGGCTTGAGCACACGCTGCGCGAATACAAGGGCTGCGTCATCCTGGTCACCCACGACCGCTACTTCCTCGACAATGTCACCGGCTGGATTCTCGAGCTGGATCGTGGCCGCGGCATCCCGCACGAGGGCAATTACTCCTCTTTCCTCGTGGTGCAGGAAAAGCGCCTGCATCAGGAAGGCCAGGAAGAAGCGGCCCGCGAGCGCACGATCGCCCGCGAACGCGAATGGATTCAACAAAGCCCGCGCGCGCGTCAGGCGAAGTCCAAGGCGCGCATCAACTCTTATGAAGAACTGCTGGCGAAGTCGCAGGAGCAGCGCGGCGCCGCGGCGCAGATCGTCATTCCGGTAGCCGAGCGGCTGGGCTCTGTGGTGGTGGAAGCCGAAGGCCTGATGAAGGGTTACGGCGACCGCGAGCTGTTCGAGAATGTGAACTTCAACCTGCCGCCGGGCGGTATCGTCGGCGTCATCGGACCGAACGGCGCGGGCAAGACCACGCTGTTCAGACTTCTCACCGGTCAGGAAAAGCCGGATGCCGGCGCGCTGCGCGTCGGCGAGACGGTGCATATCGGCTATGTCGATCAGTCCCGCGACTCCCTCGATCCGAAAAAGACGGTGTGGGAAGAAATCTCCGGCGGCTTGGACGTGTTGGAACTCGGCAAGCGCACTATGCAAAGCCGCGCCTATGTCGGCGCCTTCAACTTCAAGGGCGGCGATCAACAGAAGAAGGTCGGCCAGCTGTCGGGCGGCGAACGCAACCGCGTTCATCTGGCCAAGATGTTGAAGTCGGGCGCCAACCTGCTGCTGCTCGACGAACCGACCAACGACCTCGACGTAGAAACGCTGCGCGCGCTGGAGCTGGCCCTGGAAGAATTCGCCGGCTGCGCCATGATCATCAGCCACGACCGCTGGTTCCTGGACCGCATCGCCACCCACATGCTGGCCTTCGAAGGCGACAGCCATGTCGAATGGTTCGAGGGCAA
>JAGWVX010000502.1 GCA_018970685.1 Alphaproteobacteria bacterium
CAGATCGCCGAGTTCCGGCTGGAAGTGGTCGACGAACTGGTCGAACGCCATATCCCGCCGAAGGCCTATGCCGAACAATGGGACGCAAAGGGTCTGCACGACGAAGTAGAGAAGATTTTCGGCGTCGATCTGCCGATCGTGGATTGGACGCACGAGGAAGGCATCGCCGACGAAGAAGTCCGCGAGCGCATCAACAAGATCGTGGACGCCCGCGCGGCGGAGCGCGCCGCGAATTTCGGCCCCGAGATCATGCGCTATGCCGAAAAGGCGATTCTGCTGCAGACGCTGGATCACAATTGGCGCGAGCACATCGTCAACCTCGACCACCTTCGTCAATATGTCGGCCTGCGCGGCTACGGCCAGCGCGATCCGCTGAACGAATACAAGAGCGAAGCCTTCGAGCTGTTCGAAGGACTGCTGAGCAAGATGCGCATCGACGTCATCGCGCAGCTCATGCACATCACGATCAACGTCGAGCAGCCGCCGCCGGAAATGCCCAAGGACATGCCGGTGCAGATGCGGGAGACGAAGATCGATCCGCTGACCGGCGAAGATCAGATGCAGCCCGGCGATTCGCGCAGCGGACAACCGCGGCTCAATCGGCCGCGCGACCTGCCGGTCGACCCGAACAACCCGGCCACCTGGGGCAAGGTACAGCGCAATGCGCCCTGCCCCTGCGGTTCTGGCCGCAAATTCAAGCACTGCCACGGGGCGCTGATCTAGCCGCTTTCCAGGACTGGGCTTGCGTCGGACCCGCCGACACTGTTGCAGAAATTATAATGAGTATTAGTCTCATTACGTAACGCAGCGCGTCTTACCCGCGGTCGTCGGCACACACACCGAGCAGGCCTCGCGTCGAAGCAGCGTACGACCGGGGGACGCCGTGGATCACGCAACCGACAATCCTTTCATGCGGGCTGAAAACGGGCGGCGTCGCGCCGTGGCGTTTTTCCGCGTTCTCGGTTTTGCCGCGATACTGGCAGGGCTGTTCTTCGCCGCCGGGTTTTCGCTGCGGCATTTCTTGAAGTCGCTGCACTCGTTCGAGGACCTCGCCTTTGCCGGCGAACTCATTGCCGCCGCTTGCACGGTGATCGCGACGATTGTCATGGCCGGCCTCACCGGACGGAAATTCGGCGACTTCGGCTTTAGCAAGCCGAATTGGTGGCGAAACTTACTGATCGGCTTTCTGGCCGGCATTGCGTTTCTTGCCGTGCAGCTCGCCGCCATGAACGCGTTGGGCGTATTTTCGTTCGGCGGAATAACGGCGGCCGCCGCGCCCCTGATTTATTCCGCGCTGTTCTGCCTGGGTCTGTTCCTTGCCGTCGGATTCACCGAAGAGGCAATGTGCCGGGGCTACGCGCTGGTGGAAATGTCCCGCGTCATCTCGTTCTGGCCGGCCGCCATCTTGTTATCGGCGATCTTCGGCGCGGCGCATCTTCTGAACAACGGCGAAGATCAGGTTGGCGCCGCCGTCGCTTTCTTGTTTGGAATCGTTCTTTCGTATTCCTTCCAACAAACCGGATCGCTGTGGCTTGCCTTGGGCCTGCATTCCGGCTGGGATTACGCCGAAAGCTTCATCTTCGGCGTGCCCAACAGCGGGCTTGTGCTGACGGGCCGTCTCTTGCATCCGACGATGCATGGACCGACCTGGCTTACCGGCGGCAGCGTGGGGCCGGAAGGCAGCATCTTTGTTGCCGCACCTTTGTTGGCCTTCGTGTTGATCAGCCGGCTGCTTCGCAGAAGGCAGGGCGCCTTACCACGCTGACGGCTCATCACTGAAGTTTACGGTGTTAAATTCTTGCGATAGTCTCGCCGCGGCGCATGTCGTGGTCGCCGAGGCCATGTCCGCGTCTTTTGGGGAACCACAGGAGAAACCGAAAT
>JAGWVX010000503.1 GCA_018970685.1 Alphaproteobacteria bacterium
GCATAGGCGATCCGGAGACGCTCAAGCGTTTCGATATTTCCGTGGTGGCGGACCTAAAAGGCGTGGGACGCAACCTGCAAGATCATCTCGATTGCTCGATCCAGTACGAATGCACCCAGCCGATCACTTTCTACAGCCAGACCAAACCCCTCAGCGCCGCCAAGACGGGCCTACAATATCTGTTGTTCGGAACGGGTCTCGCGACCGGTCAGGGACTGGAATCGGGCGCCTTCTTGAAAAGCCGACCCGATCTGGAAAACCCAGATTTGCAATTCCATTTCGTCGCCGCCCTGATGTTCGATCACACGCGCCGTAAGGCCGACCGGCACGGCTTCATGGCACATGCCTGTCAATTGAGACCGCAGAGCCGCGGCTTCATATCGCTCAAATCAACCGATCCGCTGGCTGCGCCACTCATCCAGCCCAATTATCTGGAAACCGAGGAAGACCTGCGCGTGTTGCGCGAAGGCGTAAAAATCGCGCGCGACGTATTCGCACAGCCCGCGTTCGATAACTATCGGGGTCCGGAACTGATGCCCGGCGCGCATGTGCGCAACGACGATGCGATAGATATTTTTGTGCGCAAAACGGCCGAAACCCTCTACCACCCTGTGGGCACCGCCAAAATGGGCAAGGATGCGAACAGCGTGGTAGATTCGCAACTCAGGGTCCACGGCGTGGACGGCCTACGTGTGATCGACGCCTCGGTGATGCCCACATTGGTTTCAGGAAACACCAACGCGCCGACGATCATGATCGCCGAACGGGCGTCGGACCTGATCCTGGGTCGTGCGGTGTTGCCACCGGAAACCGTCAAAGTGGCGGAGGACGGCATGTTGGCGGCGGAATAATATTCGTTGCTCGCTCGATGTTGCTTTCGTCCGTATAGCTTCGGGCGTATGGTGGCGGCATGACACGATCGAGTTGCGCGCTTTTCTGTGCCGCTCTCTTTGTTGCGGCCCTGCCAGCACATGCTCAGCAGACACGTTACAAAGTCATGACAATGGATTTTGACATCTGGTGTACGGAAGAGCAGCACCTGCCGTACCAGCGCTGCGAGAAGCGCTTGCCGGAGGATATGGAGAAATTCGAGGCCTACCGCGACACAGTGGAGCGCTACGAAATTCCATATCTGCAGGAGAAGGACGAACGGCTGCGCTTCGACCGCGACATCATGCACAACGATCCGATCGACAACCCGCCGCAGCCGGACGTGCCAAAGACAAACGCGACGGACGGCAAGTCGCCGTAGGCCTTATCAGCTTGCAAACGTTCCTGGACTGAAGACTTCGAATATCCTCTCCAGCACGTCCTTGCCGTCGAACCGCATGACGACCGGTCTATCCTGCGACGCCACCAGGCGCAGATGCGGCGCTTTGGGATGGCTGCGCAGCATCGGCCCGGGCGGCGGAGGCGGAGGCGGAAGCGTGTCGTAAGCGGACATCGGCTCGTCCTCGCGGATCAGCTGCGAGGCGGCCAGGCGCTGGAAGGCAATAGGACGGCCGCCAAGTTGCGTGGCGTCGCTCATGATCTGGATCATACCGAGAAAACGAGTCAGTCGGCCGGGGCCGAAGCTCACCGGCGTCAGCACGGTTTCGAGCTCCACCATGCCACAGTCGGCGCTGGCGCCGATTGAGGTCAGGCAAATGGGCTGCTTCAGAGCGAGGGCCTGTTTCAACAGCGAGACTAAAGCCGCGCCGGACTGCGCTTCCCAATGAGCGAGAAAGCCCGTGCCCTTGAGCTCAAAGCCGAAGCGTTCGCAGAGCGCGGTGCCGGCCAACCGGTAGATCGCCCGCGCCGGGTTCTCCACGTCGAGAATGAAGACGTAAGGCAGCATGCGCTTGATGGCGCGCGGATCGATGTCGGTTTGATCGGGAAC
>JAGWVX010000073.1 GCA_018970685.1 Alphaproteobacteria bacterium
TAAAGAGACCGAGCGCGCCGGACCCCAACACTGCGTGGCTGGTCGTGTCCATGCCGCGTTCGATATAGGGCCAACCGAAACCGAGGACCGCAGCCAGGCCGAGCGCGACGAAGCCGGCGGCAATCGGAACGAAGCGCCGCCCGCCGAAGAAGGCAAGATAATCAGGCAACTTGATGTCGTGGAAACGATTGTAGAGCCAGCCAGAGATCAGACCCGAGGCGATGCCGGTGGGCACGCCTAGCTTCGCCAGGGCGGCAGCCTTGTAGGCGTCCGATGCCAACCCACGCGCCGCGCCGGAATATCCGGTCAATACGTCAGGCGGGACGCTGACCAGCGCCTGGGCACCCGTCGTCGCCACCAAGAAGCAGACGACACCGGCAAGCCCCGCGGCGCCGTGATTTTCCTTGGCAAGACCGACGGCGACACCGATGGCGAACAAAAGTCCCAGGTTGGCGAAGATCGCATTGCCGGCCGCCGCTATAAACGGCACGTTCAGTAGATCCGGTTGACCGAAGCGCAGCAGAAGTCCCGCCACCGGCAGGACCGCAATCGGCAGCATCAAGGCGCGGCCAAGCGGCTGCAACATCTCGAGAGCGGATTTCATGGTGCAACACTCCGTTGCTGGGAGCCGGGCCAGCGTGCGCGGATAAGCGCGCGGACGGCGGCGGGCGCGTCCTGCACCAAGGCCTGCCGGGCGGCATCGCGGCAATCTTCGATCGTCAGCGCATGAACAGCCGCCTTGAGCGTCGGAATGGATGGCGGCGGCACCGACAACTCGCTGACGCCGAGGCCGATCAGCAGCGGCGCTGCGAGCGGGTCCGCCGCCAAGCCGCCACAGACACCAACCATCTTTCCCGCGGCCTTGGCCGCCTCGGCCGTCCGCGCGATCAGGCGCAAGACGGCGGGATGCAACGCATCGATCTGATTGGCGAGATGCGGATGGCCGCGGTCCATCGCCAGCGTGTATTGCGTGAGGTCGTTGGTACCGATGGAGAGAAAATCGGCTTCCTTGGCGAGCTGGTCGGCGATCAGAGCGGAAGCAGGCGTCTCGATCATGACGCCGAGCTGGATCTTCGCAGCCTCGCCGCGCTCTTCGCGCAGCGCATCGAGGATGGCGCGCGCCGCCGTCAGTTCGCTGAGGGAGGCAATCATCGGCAGCATGATCCGACACTGTCCCGCCGGCTTGACGCGCAACGCGGCAGCGAACTGCGCGCGCAGAAGATCGGGCCACCAGAAGCCGGCGCGCACGCCGCGCAACCCCAGCGCCGGGTTTTCCTCCGGCGGGAACGGCAGATACGACACCGGCTTGTCGCCGCCGACGTCGAAGGTGCGCAGAATGAACGGCCGGCCTTCGAGGGCATCGGCAATCGCTTGGTACTCTTCGAACTGCTCCTCTTCGCTGGGCGGCGCTTCACGATCCAAGAATAGGAATTCGGTACGCAACAGGCCGCAACCTTCTGCGCCCATACGCACGGCCGACGCCGCTTCCAACGGGCCGCGACCAAGATTGGCAAAGACCTCGATGCGCGTTCCATCGGCGGTGCGACATTCCTGTCCCGCATTCGCCAGAGCGTCGGCACGGCGTTTGGCTTGCACCGCAATCGCGGCTTTCGCGGCGATCACCGCCTGAACATCCGGCATGAGACGCAAGACGCCGGCATCGGCATCGAGCAGCACCTCGGCGCCTTCCGTCACGCGCGCGATCGCGTCGCCCGCGCCGACCAGAGCCGGAACGTTCATGCTGGCGGCGATGATGGCGACGTGCGAGGTCGGCCCGCCACCGGCGGTGACGAAGCCCGCGACCTTCGCCGATTCCAGCGACACCAGTTCGGACGGCAGCAGTTCGTCGGCGACGAGGATCGCATTCGGCGGCAAATCGATGTCGTGGCCAGCAGATTGGTCGGTCAGTGCCGTGAGCAGTTGACGCTCGAGGTCGAGTAGATCGCTGGCGCGCTCTTGCATGCGCGTATCGTCCATCGCTTTGAAGGTGTTCGCTACGCCCCGAACTGCCTCGCGCCAAGCAAAGCCAGCGCTCTTCCCTTTTTCGATAAGCGCCATCGTCGTCCGGTGAAGCTCTGGATCGTCGAGCAGGGCGATGTGGGCTGCGAGGATGTCCCGCCGCTGGCGATCACCCGACGAAGCAGCCAACTCCAACCGCGAACTGACTTCGGCGAGCGCACGCTGGAACTCGGAAGTCTCACGCGCGATGCCGGCGCCCCGCTCTGCGACTGCGATTTCGCTTGCCTTGAAATGCACGGCGCGGCCCAGCGCCATGCCGGGAGCCGCGCGCACACCACGCACGACATGCGGATCGTCATCCTGTCGCTGCGGTGCGGGTTTCGTCGGCAACGGCACCTTCGTCGTGGTGACCGGCGTCTCGCCGAGACCGGCCTTGATCAGGTCAGCTAGCGCGGCAATCGCCTTGTCCGCATCCGGACCGCTCGCCTCCACCCGCACCGTGTCGTTGCAATGCACGCCGAGAGACATCAGAGCCGCCACGCTCTTGGCATTGGCCTGCTTCCCTTTGAGAATCAGCGACACCTCCGCGTTGAACCGCTTGGCGCTGTTCGACAGAACCGCGGCCGGACGTGCATGGAGACCGTGCGCCAGCGCGACGACGACATTGCGTGACGCCACACCGCCAGCTGCCGTGCCCGGCGCAGCGGCTTTGCCGTCGGCCGGCGCCAATTCCATGAGGAATTCGCCGACGCCGATTTCGCGATCATGACTGCGGTTCAAGATGCGAAAGGCCTCACCGTTGGTAATGACGATCGGCGAGATCAGGCTCTTAACGCGCGCTGCCAGAAACTCAAGATCGAACGTCAGCAGCGGATCGCCGGCTTGGACCGACTTGCCTTCACGCGCGTGGTTGATGAAGCCCTGCCCACCCAGCGCTACGGTTTCCAGCCCGATATGGATGAGGATTTCCGCACCGTTCGCCGCCCGGAGTGTGACGGCGTGCTTGGCCGAAGACACCACGACGCCATCGCAAGGCGCATGCAGCGTCGAACTGACGGGATCGATAGCCAGCCCGTCGCCTAATATCCGCTCGGAAAACACCGGATCGGGCACTTCGTCAAGCGGAGCAACCCAGCCTTGCATCGGCGCGACCAGAACAAGATTGGACACGTCCTACTCCCTTCCCGGAACAGCCGGCTTGTCTGCCGGAACCAGTTGCACCCGATCAATCGCCCAGATCGGATCGACACTTCGGCGCGTGAAGACAAAACACAGATCGTGGACGCCCTGCTGCGGTGCGAGCGCGGCGCGAAGCGTGGTCACCGTATCATTTGCGACGGCGGGCGCCAGCGGCAGGACGGCGATGCGTTCGCCGCTGCAGGAATCAAGATGGACTTCAAGTTCGCCCTCGGGCGTCTGGGGCGGCAGCAACACGATCTTGCGGATGTCATCGCCCACTTGAAAATTAAACGGCACCTGCCCCACACCCGCTTCGATCGAGGCCAGGCCGGTGAGATCGACATGCGGGTAAATCCAGCAGGGATTCATGATATCCACCATGAACACCGCGCGGGGGCCGTCGACCGGTGCGTCGTCTTCCAGGGACAGCGGAATATTGTTGCTGCACAGTTTGAGTTCGTGGCTGTCGCGTCGGCGCAGCGATAGCATAGTCAGATTATCCGACGTGGGTGCGGTCAATGCGGCACCGTTGACGAACGCTCCGGCCGTAATGTGCGACGGCAGCGGCAGCGTGAACGGCGCTTTGTAGAGCGGCGCATCTTCCGTCGGCGGCTTGCCGTCCAAGGTATAGTGGATGGAGCCGAAGTCGGCCTGATTGGTTAGCGACACCGCAGCGTCATTCGTCGCGCGATCAAATTGCGCCGACACGCGGACCGTCAGCGCACTTTCGGAATGCCTGATTCCGAGCGCGCGATAGCGGCCGAGCTGCGTCGGCAGACGCACGAGAAAGCTATGCCAGTCGTGGGCGGCTGCCGGAGACCAGGCCAATTCAGCGAGCGCGGCGGTGCGTGGAAAGGCGGCGTAATCAACGCGGTCTTCCGTGCGGATATGTTCCGTCCAGATATTCGCCTGCAAGCCGACGATATGCGACTGCTGCTCCGACGTCAGCGACGTCGGCGCCGGATTGAAGTCGTAGACATCCTTGAGCGATACGATGGCGCCTCGGCCCGGCGGCTCATCCGGTCCCTCGGCCTGGCGGTTGTCGAAATAAAGCGTCGGCGCAGGCGACAACACGGCATCGTGACCGGTCTTGGCGGCCGTGATGGCACCGTCGATGCCGCGCCAGGAGGTGATCGTCGCATCGGGGGGGACGCCGCCTTCCAGGATTTCGTCCCATCCGATCAGGCGCCGGCCGTGTGCCGCCAGGAATTTTCCGATTCGTGCGGTGAAATAACCTTGCAGCGCATTTTCGTCGGCGACACCCAGGGCATGCATCCTCGCCTGGATCTTCGGCGAGGCTTTCCATTGATCCTTGACCGCTTCATCGCCGCCGACATGGATGTACTGGCTGGGAAACAGTTCCATGACTTCCGTCAGCACGTTTTCCAGAAAATCGAACGTCGAGTCGTCGACATTATAAAGGTAAGGGAACACGCCCCAGTCGCTCGAGACCTGCTTCGGCGGATTCTTCACCGAGCCGAGCTTGGGATATGCGACGATCGCCGCCAGTGCATGGCCCGGCATTTCGATCTCCGGAACGATGGTGACATTACGGCGCTTGGCATAGGCGACGATGTCGCGAATCTCATCCTGGGTGTAGAAACCGCCATAGAGCCTGGGTTTGCCCGTGGCCGGATCGATGTCTGCGGCGGCGCCAGCGCCCGCCGGCACGCGCCAGGCGCCAACGCTCGTCAGCCTCGGATATCTCTTGATCTCCAGCCGCCAGCCTTGATCGTCGGTCAGGTGCCATTGCAACACGTTGAGTTTGTGCAACGCCATGGTGTCTATGAACGATTTGACGAAAGCCGGTGACTGGAAGTGACGTACCGAGTCGAGCATCAGCCCGCGCCACGCGAAACGCGGCGCGTCGGTGATATGCAAGGCGGCGACGTCGATGGACGGCGCCCGGCCCTCGGTCTGCGTCAACAATTCCCAAACCGACACACAGCCATAGAACAGACCGGCGCGCGTGCCGGCCGACACGACGATCCCATCATGGGTCACGTCGAGGCGATAACCTTCTGCGCCCGTCGCCTTAAGATCATCCAGACGCCGCAGGAGAATGGCGCCGTGCGGCGGCGGCGCCGTGTCACCGGTTCGCGGCGCGAGCGAAAGACCGCGAGTCCGCTTCACGAGCTTTGCCAGATAGTCGGCGGTCCAGGAGCAATCCGAATCCCCCGCAGCGCAAAGCACCGGCGTTCCGTCGGTCACTGTGAAATGGCCATCGGCGAGCACTATGCTCTGCGGCTCCGGAATGATCGATGGCGCCATGGGGCGAGGATTCGAGGAAAACCAACCAGCCAGCTGGTCGTAGCGCGCGCCAGCCCATCCTGCAATTCCGGTCTGGCATCCCGACAGAAGCGGAGCAACAAGAAGAAGCAGAGCCAGGAAACGTAACCGGGCGAATATTCCGCAATGACGGGAAATCACGGCTTGCATGGAGAAATCATATCGCTTGCGGCGACGCCCGGAAATCCGTTGAAAGAAAGAGCGGAGCAACTTTCGCTACTCCGCTCCAGGCCGTGAGACTACAAGGGAAGGAGCAGTCCGTGAAGGTTGAACCCGAGCGCACGCACGCGCCCGGGTTCGACCCGTACTCAGTACTTGAACCGAACACCAGCATAAAGCTGGCTGCCATTACTGTACAATGCACGCGGCTGTGTCGTGTTCGCGGCGTAGTACTTCAATGTTTGATTGGTCAGATTCACCGCGTCGAAGGTCAGAGAAATGTTGTCGGTGACCGTAAACTGCACAGACGCATTCAGCGTACCATAAGAATTCTGGTTTTCCGCCGAGCTGCGGTCCAGACCGACCAACATCTTAGAACGATAGCCATAGGTGAGACGCGCGCTCAGCCAATCGTTCTCGTAATAACCCGTAAGGTTGGCCGTGACCTTCGAATCGCCAACCAGCGGGCCGCCGCTGCTGTCCACGCCGTTGGCATAGGTGAAGTTTGTCTGGACGCCGAAGCCGCCATAAATCGGCTGCTCCCAATCGACTTCGAAGCCTTCGTCATGACCGCTCGAATTAAACGGCGACGTGATGGTGTAAGTCGAGTAGATCGGCGTCGGGTTCTTACCCGTCAGCGTCATGTTCACATAGCTGGCCGAACTCGTGCCGTACGACACGTAGGACGACAGATCCATGTAGAACACGCCAATGGACAGAAGCGACTGCGGCCCGTAATACCATTCGTAGCTGAGGTCGTAGTTCGCCGACTTGATCGGTTTGAGGTTCGGGTTGCCGCCGTTACCGGTCAGATTCAGGTCCGTAAGTTCCACGGCACCGCCCAGCGCGCTGTAGTCGGGACGCGCCATGGTTTCGGCCGCGGCAAACCGCAGAATACTCTTGTCGCTCAAATCGACACTGATATTGGCGCTCGGCAAAACGTCCCAGTAGGTATGCGTGATTTTGTTGATCCCATAAGATCCAAAATCGCTATACGTACCCGTGGGATCGTTTACGTATTGGTTGACCGTTTCATCCGTCTTGACGACGCGAACGCCGAAGTTTCCTTTCCAGTCCTCACCGCCGATGTTCGCCATGGCGTAGCCGGCCGTGTCCTGCTCTTCAACGTTGAGACTCAGCTGCCAATCGAAGCGGCCGTTCTTCGGATTCGAGATCGCGGCCGGAGATTGTGGATAGGATCTCCAGCTCGTGTTGTTGAACAGAAGGTTTTCGATCTTCGCCGTATCGCCCAATGGAACGTCGGTCAACATGCCGGGGATCCTAAAGGCACTTGCGAAATCGGACGGGTAGTTGGTCGAAGAAATTTGGCTGCCGGTCGATCCGCCATACGAAACGCCACCGTCCCAAACGATGGATGTACGCTTATGATCGGCGAAGCGTGCGCCCACCTTCACGGACTTGATCGGACCGATGCCAACCTGCTGCTCCGCATCGAGCTGACCATAGTACTCGCGGTCGACAGCGCTGTTTACGACCGTCCACGCCCAGTCATTGACCAGTGTAGAGGGGTTAGCCGTATTCACGCCCGGAATGCTGACCGCAGCAACGCCGCTCGTGAAATCGTAACCGGCCGTGCCGCCCGGAGCGCCCTGAACCTCGCCTTCCCAAGCCACCTGCGGATCCGTCTTGCCAACGCCATGGCTGAAGCCTGCTTTGAAACTCACAGCTAGATCGCTGTTCGGGTTCCAGGTCCCGTCGGCATTGAGATAATAGGTTTCGGCGCCGGAGCCCGGCCGCATGATGGAGTCCGCAACGATCGGCGTTCCACCTGCCGACGGGAATGTGGCGGCGACAACCGTGTTCTTCACGATCTTGTAGCTCGTCGGCACGTTGCCGCCGAACTCGTTTGTGCCCCAGAACATATAGTTGTTGTTGATGTTGCTGGCGTTGAGGTGAGAGTAGAAACCAGACAGCGTCAGTTCGAAGCTGTCGCTGGGCTGGAACTGTACCGTGATGTCACCGCCCTTGCGCGTGCGCTGCTGCAGGAACAGCGCCGAACCGATCAGGGTCGGATAGGCGGCGCCGACCAGATCAGGATGGGCCATGCCCGCCGGGCTGGTTGCCGACACCGCCGAATAGCCAAGGAATTCCTGACCGTCGCGGCGGATGTCGCGCTGCTCATAGAACGCCTGCAGCATTACGCCAAACCTGCCGGATGGATCCTTCCACCCGACCAGGGCGTTGAATTGCGGCGTCGTCTTACCGCGCAATGTCGTGTAGGCAGCCTCGGCGCTCGCCTCGAGTGTGAAGTCGTCTTTGAAGTCGAGCGGCTTACGGGTTTGGATGTCGACCACACCCGCCACGCCCCCCTCGACGAGATCGGCCTGTTGGCTCTTGTAGACCTTCGCCGTGCTGACGATTTCCGATGGCAACAGCGTGTAGCTGACGCTACGGCCAATCGTCTGGAACTGATCGAGAATGAACCAGTCGCCGTTGGCGATTGCATGTCCGTCGACCAGTGTTTGCGTCAAGCTGGCGTTGGTGCCGCGGATCGAAACACGGTCGTTCTCGTCGAAGCCGCCTTCGCCGCTGGCCGCTGAAACAGTGTTGACACCCGGAACGCGCTGAAGTGAATCGGCCACGTTCTTGTCGGGAAACTTACCGATATCTTCCGCCGACACGGCGTCCACGATCGCCGTCGACGTGCGCTTGATGTCAATTGCGCGATCAAGAGACGCACGAATACCCGTCACCACGACGGTTTCCATCGGCGCGTTACTCTGTGCACCAGCATCGCTTTGCGCGACAGCCGGAACACTCACTGCCAAGATCGCGAACACGCTCGCCGACCCTGCCAACATCCCCTTCAATCTCATGATGTTTGCCCTCCGTTAGAATTCCATGAGGCACCCGAAACTGCCCCGCATCGCCCTCGGGACCTGTGCAGTACCCGCGCAGGGGTATCACCGGCCAAAGTCCAATGTAATACCATTTATATATTGGACTTCTATGTCAAGCCCAATTTATTGAAGTATCTTTTGAGTGTTGCACGAAGTCCTTGATATGGTATTCAATTGGTATTATATAATCAGGCAATTGGCAGCTCGCTCGGGAGGCATTCTTGCCCAGACTTTCAGCAATCATCGGGAGCCTCGACGAATCCAACAACCTGCCACTCTATCAGCAGCTGCAGCGCGGCTTGCGGCAGGCTATCGAAATGAAGCTGCTCAGCGCGAATGACGCGCTGCCGCCCGAGCGTGATATTGCCGACGAGTTTTCCATTTCCCGCATCACGGTGCGCAAAGCGCTCGACGGGTTAGTCAGCGAGGGGTTTCTCACGCGCCGGCAAGGTTCCGGCACGTTCGTCGCCGGCCGCGTCGAAAAGAACTTTTCGAAGCTGACTTCGTTTTCGGAAGACATGATCGCTCGCGGCCGTACGCCGCATAGCGTCTGGCTGAAGAAATCAAAGGGGACTGTGACCCCGGAAGAATCTCTGACTATGGGGTTGAGCCCAGGAACGCCAGTCTATCGCTTCAACCGTCTGCGCTTTGCCGATGATGCGCCCATGGCTCTCGAATTCTGTACGGTCCAGGCATTCTGCCTGCCGTCGGTGGAGGCCGTCGAAACGTCCTTATATCTGGCGCTTGAGAAAACCGGTAATCGCCCGACGCGCGCCTTGCAGCGCTTGCGCGCAGTTCTTCTCAACGCCGAACAGGCCGACCTCCTTGGCGCCAAAGAAGGCGACGCCGGACTGCTGGTCGAACGCCGCGGCTTTCTGCGCGACGGCCGCGCCGTTGAGTTCTCTCAATCGTACTACCGCGGCGACACCTACGACTTCGTGGCCGAATTGAATGCAATGGAGCAAGAAAAATGACATCCGAAGACGAGCCCGCACGGGGCGCACCCACGCGGACACGGATGTTTGCCGAAGCGGAAGAAGCGCCGCGCGCCGTCGAACGTCAGTTGCGGGATAACCGCGAGATTATGGCCGACATCGCGCGGTCTCTGCGCCGGATTTCGCCGCGTGCCGTTGTGACGGGGGCTCGCGGCAGCTCAGACAACGCGGCCACCTACGCCAAATACCTCATCGAAACAAAGCTGGGGATTTTGACGTCGTCCGCCGCCCCTTCAATCAGTTCGGTCTATTCCGCGCGCACGGATTTGCACGACGTCGTGTTCCTGGCCATGTCGCAATCCGGCCGCAGCCCCGACCTTCTGGCGTCGCTCGTAGCGGCGAAGCGGGCT
>JAGWVX010000074.1 GCA_018970685.1 Alphaproteobacteria bacterium
CGGGTCCCACCGCGCGCTCCGCTGCGCTACGCCCAAAGGGGCTTCGCTGCGCGCGCGGGTCCTCCCGTGGCCTGTCCAAAAACTCGCATCAAGGGGTCACTTTTGGGAGCGAAGCCGGGGTCGCGATTGGATGCGAATTGACAGCGAATCCTTTTGAGCGCGATGGGGCCGGGATTCTCGGCTGCGTTTCAGCTTCTCGGCGCGCGATGACCGTTGCTCCATTTATCATTCTCGGGGCGATCGCGGCGCAAAGAGTCGCAGAGCTTGCCTGGGCGCGACGCAATACCAGACGATTGAAGGCGCAAGGTGCCGTGGAAGCCGGAGCGAGCCACTACCCGTTCATCGTATTGCTGCACGCCTCATGGCTCGGGTCCATGCTGTTGTTCCTCCCGCAGCCGGCCGCTATTTCCGTCGTGCCTCTGGTGCTGTTCTTGCTGCTGCAGCTTGGCCGGTTCTGGGTTCTTCTGTCGCTCGGCCCGCTGTTCACCACACGTATCGTGACGTTGCCCGGCACAGCGTTGGTGCGGACGGGCCCTTACCGGTTCGTCCGTCACCCCAATTATCTCGTGGTGAGCGGCGAGATTCTGCTTCTACCGCTTGCCTTGAGAGAGCCGACCGTCGCGCTTGTATTTACGCTCTTGAATGCAGCGGTGCTGTTCTGGCGTATTCGCGTAGAAGATGCCGCGCTCGCTACGCGCCGATGAGCGAAACGGCACGACGTTGGATTGGTTTTCTCGCCATGTGCATTGGCATGTTCATGGCAATTCTCGATATCCAGGTGGTCGCGACGTCTCTGCCGCGAATTGGTGCCGCCCTTTCGGTCGGCGAAGACGGACTGAGCTGGATCCAAACTGCCTACCTCATTCTGGAAATCGTCGCCATCCCGCTCACCGGTTTTTTAACGCGCGCGCTGTCGCTACGCTGGCTATTTGCTGGATCAACATTGATGTTCGTCCTTGCCAGCCTCGGCTGTGCCGTCAGCGGAAATTTCGACCAATTGATCGTATTTCGCGCGCTGCAAGGTTTTTCGGGAGGTGCCTTGATTCCGGCCGTGTTCACCTCAGTATTCGTCATCTTTCCCCGGCAAGCGCAGCCGTTGGCGACCGTTCTTGCCGGCGGCTTCGCCATGATAGCGCCCACACTCGGCCCCGCGCTGGGCGGTTACTTGACGCAGGTCTACACTTGGCACTCGATCTTTCTGATCAATATTTTACCCGGCCTTCTCGTTTGTGCCGTCGTCACGCGTTTCGTGCGCGCGGGCCAGCCGGACTTGGGCGAACTACACAAGATCGATTATATCACTGTGGTTCTCGCGGCGGCGTTTCTGGCAAGCCTTATGCTGCTTCTCAAAGAAGCACCAAAACTATCTTGGTCTGGTGTCGAAGTGCATGCCCTGGAAGTGGTCTGTGCGATCACACTTACCGCAACCATCCATCAATGCCTCACCCGCCCCCATCCTTTCGTGCATCTTCGAAAATTCGGCGACCGCGCCTTTGCGACAGGCGCAATACTCAGCTTCGTCACCGGCCTGGGCCTCTACGGCGGCACTTACCTCTTGCCTGTGTTTCTTGGTTATGTACGCCACCACAATCCACTGGAGATAGGGGAGATCGTGATCATTGCCGGCGCAGCGCAGTTAATCGCGACGCCGGTAACGGCGCTTGTCGAGCCGCGTACGTCTCCAAAATGGCTTGGCCTGTTTGGCTTCGCGCTGTTCGGAGCAGGGTTGATCGCAAATGGGTTCATGGAACCAACCACGGACTTCGCCGGGCTATTCTGGCCGCAAGTGTTGCGCGGCGTCGCGGTGATGCTCTGCATTCTTCCCGCAACCCGCTACGCGCTCGACAACTGGGCGCCGGACGAACTTGCTGATGCCAGCGCGCTGTTCAACTTGATGCGGAACATGGGGGGCGCCATCGGCATTGCGCTTGTCGACACCGTGCTCCAACAACGCACGCCGGACCATGTTCAGCACATCGTGGACAAGCTCCAAGCCGGCGACCGTGCCACGGCGGTATTCGTCGGTCTTCCGGCAGGTCCGTTTCACGGTCAGTCGCTCGGGCCGATTGACGACATCACCAAGGCCATCGTGAAACCACTGGTCGAGCGCGCGGCGCTGACGCAATCCTTCAACGACGCGTGGCTTCTTACCGGCGGCATATTTGCGCTGGCATTGTTGGTATTTCTGTTGGCGCCGAAAAATGTTTCGGCGCACAGACCTTAATGTATATGCCCCAAGAAGGGAAACGTTGCTCGATGCCACCATCGCCGCCGGCGTCGCAGTTTCGCGCGTCGGTGCACGAGGGATCGAAGGTTGTTCTCTGCCTCGGCGGTATCGCCGGCCACGACGCGATGGCGCCGGCGCCATCGTGACGATCATCAAATCTTTGGCGAAAAGAGTTTACACCAACCGTTGGGGCTGATTTGACCATCGACGATCTGGCACGAAGCGGGCGGCGTGAAGTGCGCGCAGATCGCACAGCGATGCTGATCCTTTGACTGGTCCTGATATCCAGCGATCTTCTGGGGAACTTTGCTCTGCGCCCGCGCTGTGTCAGTTGCAGCCAGCGAGACTCCCACAGCTGCGAACAACCGCATCGCATTCGCCAAAGCATGGCGGCGAGATAAGGGTGACGTCGTCATTTGGTCCTCGTATCACGATGATGTCGCGGGATGCGACGAGAACGATGAGGCAGAAGCGGCCCTGCCGTTCAGTAGACGCTAAGGAGCGAGGAAAATTCCGCCGGGCGATGATGCGATGCGCAGAATATTGCCATCCCACGCCCGACACAGAGACATTCCTTGAAATTGAATCCCCTGGGCCGCATTCCTATACAAAGTCTGCCAAAGTAGTGCTAATGTGTAAGTAATGTGGAAATCCTTACGTCTGAGGGGCGAGTTCGGCATACGAACAAGCGAGATTACGCCGACTTGCAGGTCGTGATGCCCAGCGGTAGGTAGGCCGGGCACCAACCGATGACGCCGGTCACCAATGGGACGACACCGATCCAGGCCCACGGGTCGAGCAGCTGGAAGATGGCGAGCGCTACCAGCGTTAGTCCGACGATGATGCGGGCGATGCGGTCGATAGGGCCGACGTTGCGGATCATGATAAGAGTTCTCCTCTCGCTGAATGCTTGATGAGGCGATCTTCTCTACCCTCACGCCAAGATCAGCCATCAAATGGGGTTCTTAACGGACGACTACGAAAGGTATCGTGAGCCCCATTTTCGAGGTGCATAACTGCGGCACGGTGTCGGATTGGCATGCGACACCGAGTTCACGACTGCCTGAGATTGGTAATTACCGTTCTTTGATGTACGCGGGACATATTGGTCTGCATATCGTAGGCGTTACCGGTCATCGACCCACGAAGCAGAAAGCCAGGAGCGCGCAAGCTTCCGCAATCTCCACCAAAGCCCCCACCGCATCACCGGTTACCCCACCGATGCGAGCAAGCATAGATCGCCGAAACAGGAGAAGTACCCCGGTCGTGGCGGTGAGTACCAACAGGCACCCCGACCCGGCCGTTAGAAATGCCCCCAAAGAGACAAGCAACAGAGCAACAAGTATCTCACCGCGCCGCATGTACGACGCTATCGGCGCCCCAAGACCAACCGCTCGCACATAGGGCGTTGTCAAAAACAATACCTGAACCGCAGCCTTGCCGAGAACGGGAACCAAAACGAGTGCGATAAAGACTTTATTCTCGCAAAGCACTGTCAACGCTGCAAATTTGAGGAATAGGATAATGACAATGGCGACGACGCCCATTGGGCCGCTATAGGGATCTTTCATGATCGCCAGTGTTCGTTCGCGATCGCCGCGCCCACCGACCCAGGCATCGGCACAATCGGCAAGGCCGTCGAGGTGCAGCGCACCCGTGACAGCGGTCCAAATCGTCAATAATAGCGCCGATACCAGCACGGGATTCTGGAGCCGCAACAACCAGCCGCTGGTAGCTAGTATTATTCCCAGTACGAGCCCAACCAGAGGATAGAAGGCGAGAGATCTGCCGATTTCCGAATCGGTGGGTGGATGCCTCAGCGCGACCGGCAAGGTGGTCAAGAATTGGACCGCAATGAGGAAAGCTTGAATCATCAGGCTGGATCGGAGGCCGCGCACAGCCGCGTCAGGTGCCCCACATCGATGCGATGCAAGGAGGCATGGGGCACATCGACAGTGAGTGCCCGCTCGATCGGCAGGCTTCGCAGAAGACACAAGAGAACGCGGATTGGCCCACCATGGGTGACGACTAGAATCTTGCGATATGCGATGTTCTGTACGAGGCCACGACAGGCGGCACGAACCCGCGCCGCAAGCTCATCGAGCGTTTCGCCGCCCGGTGGAGCGTTGCGAACGGGATCCTGCCAAAAGTTATGTAGTATATCCTCGTCGTCGTTCAATATGTCGGCGGCGGTGCGTCCATTCCATCGTCCGAAATCCATCTCGGCAAACCGGGGCTCGACGGTCACAGGCCGACCGCCGCACGCGGATAGCTCGGAGGCAAATGTTCGGCAGCGCTGCAAGGGAGACGTGACGATGTGATCGATACCGAGGCCGGCCGTCGCATCGCGCATCTGCTGCAAGCCATGGGTGTTTGGTGCGATATCCGTGCGGCCCCAATAGCGGGCACCGCTTTCTGTTTCGCCATGCCTAAGGAAGTAGATTGCAGGTGCGCTCATGACGATTTTTCCGATACCCCGGCTTCCGCGAAGGTCGCCATGCCGTTGTGCAGCGCACAGGCGAGCCGCAGGATCGGTACGGATACGGCCGCACCGCTTGCCTCGCCCAACCGCATCTGAAGGTCAAGAATGGGCTGTACATTAAGGACCGTCAAAATCGCGCGATGTCCGGGTTCCGTCGACATGTGCGAGAAGAATAGCCATTGCCGGATGCCGGTGCACAGGCGTTCGGCGCATAGCGCCGCACTGCCGGCAATGAACCCATCGACGACGGCAGGAAACCCGATCTGCGCGCACGTGATATAACTTCCGACAAGGGCGGCGATCTCAAAGCCGCCGAGGCAGCGCAACGCATGCAACGGCGAAGATAAGGCCTGTTTGTGCCGTTCCAGTGCACGCCGGATGATTTGCGCTTTGCGAGAGACGCCGGCGGCATCCAGGCCCGTGCCTGGTCCGGACACCTCTAGAGGATCGGCACTCTGTAAGGCACAGAGAAGAGCGGTCGCCGCCGTGGAATTGCCGATACCCATTTCGCCGCCGATGAAGAGCTGTGCGCCGGCCTTGCGGGCCCGCAAAACGGCGGCGCGGCCGGTTTCGAGCGCCGCGCGAAGTTCGGCTTCGCTCATCGCGGGTTCTTGCGCGAAGTTCGCGGTGCCGCGGCCGATGCGGTTCGACAACACGCCGTCGAGCGGACCGGGATCGGCAACCGTGCCAAGATCGACGACCTCGAGCGTGGCGTCGAGCGTGCGCGCCAGGACGGAAATGGCGGCGCCGCCCCGCGAAAAATTGCGGATCATCTCTGCGGTCACGGCTTGCGGGAAGGCCGATACGCCTTCGGCGGCGATGCCGTGATCTGCCGCGAAGACCGTCACATGGATGCGATCTGCTTTCGGCGTCGGCGTACTCTGAAGGGCGGCGAGTCGAATTGCGAACGCTTCCAGGCGTCCCAGGGCTCCTGGCGGCTTGGTAAGAATTCGTTGGCGCTCTTCGGCGGCGCTTCGCGCGCCAGCGTCGGGTTGGGCGATCGGTAGATTGAGCCACTCCATAGTCTTACGACGCTCCTTTCAGAAATAGCGGCAGGCCGGCGACCATCAGGACCACGCGGTCGCACAAGGCGGCGAGATCCTGATGCAGCCTTCCGGCCTCGTCGCAATAGCGGCGCGTGAGTTCGCCGAGCGGCACGACGCCAAGTCCGGTCTCGTTACTGACGAGAATAAACTCGCCGGGCAAATTCGGCAGCGTATCGATCAGCGCTCTTCGTTCCAGCCGAAGCGCAGTGTCGTCCGGTGCCAGGAGCAAATTGGTCAGCCAGAGGGTCAGGCAGTCCACCAGCAGACAGGTATTGTCGGTAGCATGCGTTTTCAGGTGGGTACCAAGGGCGAGCGGTTCCTCGATGACGGTCCAGCCTGACGGGCGCCTCCGCCGATGATGGGCGATCCGGGCTGTCATCTCGGCATCGTCGGCCGTTGCGGTGGCGATATAGGTGACGGGGAGGCCGCTCTCTTGCGCCAATGTTTCCGCAAAACGGCTCTTGCCCGAACGCATACCACCTAGAATAAGAGTCTTCATTGCCCACCTTCCGTAAGCCCGAGCAATCGTTCGAGGCTTGCCGTATCGACGTGGGCTTCGACGGCATCGGCCAGCCGTTCGAATGCTGCGTCTTTCGTGGCGATGTAATCGGCCGTCTGCGCATCGACGAGGCCGGCCCAGGCTAGCAGCGCGTCGCAGGCCGGTGCGCCATCGAACAAGCCGTGGACATAGGTACCGATAATCTGCCCGTCGGCGCTGACGGCGCCGTCCATGCGGCCTTCCAGATCAAGCGCCGGGTGCGCCAGTGCCGCCCCTTTGCTGATTCCCGTGTGGATTTCGTAGCCAGTGACAGGTGCGTCGCCGAGCACAAGCCGGCCCTGGACGTTGCGCAATTGCTTGTCCGGCTCGAGCGAAGTCTCCATGTCGAGGAAGCCGAGGCCGGGGCTTGTACCGGCTTCGCTCTCAAGGCCAAGCGGGTCGCGGATGGCCCGGCCCAGCATCTGAAAGCCGCCGCAGATCCCGATAAGCCTGCCGCCATAGCGCAGATGGCGGTGGATCGCGGCGTCCCAACCGCGTGCGCGCAGCCATTCGAGATCGGCGCGAACGGATTTCGACCCCGCCAGGATCATGAGATCGGCCGGGGGAATGATTTCGTCCGGCGCGACGAAGCGGAAATCGACCTGCAGATGCAGGCGCAGCGGATCGAAATCCGTGTGATTGCTGATGTGGGGCGTGACCGGCACAACGACCCGCAAGGCACCCGCGCCTTTCGACGGCACAGATTCGTGCGGCAGTGCATCCTCGGCCTCGATATGGAGCCCGTGAAGATAAGGCAGGGCGCCGAACACTGGCTTGTCCGTGCGCTGCTCCAGCCAATCGAGGCCCGGTTGCAGCAAGGCAATGTCGCCGCGAAACCGGTTGATGACGAAACCAGCCACGCGCGCCTGCTCGCTCGCGCTCAAGAGCGCAAGCGTGCCGGTGAGATGGGCAAAGACGCCGCCGCGATCGATATCGGCGATGAGCAGAACTGGACAATCCACCGCTTCGGCAAAGCCCATATTGGCGATGTCGCGGTCGCGCAGATTGATCTCGGCCGGCGAACCGGCGCCCTCGACGATAATGACATCATATTGCGCCGCAAGACGCTCATAGGATTGCTGAACCGCAGTCCAGGCCACGCGCTTGTAGCGATGATAATCGCTGGCATCCATATTGCCGACCGACTTGCCATGGATGATGACTTGCGCACCGATATCGGTGTTTGGCTTGAGCAGCACGGGATTCATGTCGCTGTGCGGCGCCAGGCGTGCAGCATAGGCCTGCACGGCTTGAGCGCGACCGATCTCGCCGCCATCAATGCTCACGGCGCTGTTGAGCGCCATATTCTGCGGTTTGAACGGCGCAACACGGACATGGCGGCGCGCAAGCCAACGGCACAGACCCGTCACCAGCGTGCTTTTGCCCGCGTCCGAGGTCGTACCCTGGATCATGAGAGTTTTCGTCATGGAACCTCGTCCAACGCCATTTGCAGGCGATGCCAATCGGCATCCGTTCCCGGAAGTCCGAAACGCAGGCTTGGAGGCGTTTCGAAAAGGCGCGTCAGGATCGCCCTGTTGGCCAAGTGCTGATGGATCGGGCGGGCCCGCTCCGTGCGAACCCATTGAAACAAGGCAGTGCCGCCCGATGGCGTCAGGCCGCAATCGTTCAAGAGCGCACCAAGGCGCGCTGCGCGAGGGGAAAGCTCGTGGCGTGCCCGCATTTGCCAGCCGCGGTCGCACAGCGCCGTCGTAGCGATCCAGCGCGAGGCTGTGGCGATGGACCAGGGCCCGAGACGGGTCCGCAGGGCGGACAGTAGCGCCGGTGTGGCAGAAACAAACCCCACGCGCAGGCCGGCCAGGCCAAAGAATTTCCCCAGCGAGCGTAGGATAATGAGACCGGGCTGCGGCATAACGGACATAAGGCTCTGCTCCGGTGTTGCGTCGACAAACGCCTCATCGACCACGAGCCAGCCGCCCCGCGCAGCCAATTCTGCGCGCCATGCCTGCAGTTGCGATCTGGGCACAAGGCTGCCCGTCGGATTGTTGGGCTGGATCAGGAGCAGCACGTCGGATTGTGCGACGACAGCATCCAGTCCTTCTGCCGCAACCGGCGTCACGTGATGCCCATGCCGCATCCAGGCATCGGCGTGTTCGGCATAGCCCGGTGCAATCACGCTGACGCGACAGGGCGCGCGCAAAAAGGGTAAGGCCTGGATCGCCGCCTGCGAACCCGCGACGGGAAGAAGCGGAACCGTGCCGTAATAGGCTTGAGCCGCCGCATTGAGGCCGTCGTTTTCTTCCGGCAAGCGCGACCACAGATCGTGCTGCAGCGCGGGCACTGGCCAGCCATTGGGATTTATCCCGGTCGACAGGTCGAGCCATTGTTCAAGCGGAATGCCATAGCATTCTGCAGCAGTCCGCAGCCTGCCACCATGCTCAAGCATGGAGGAGCCCTCCGCCACAGATCACGGCAACCCAGAGAAAGACGCCGCGCCGGATCAGCGCCAGCGCGCGCGCCACATCGCGGCCATCCGGCGCGCGTCCGCCGCCGAGCAGTGGCCTTGCTTCCCACACGCCGTCATAGCGGGCCGGCCCACCGAGCGCGATCTGCAATGCGCCCGCACCTGCGGCCATCACCGGTCCGGCATTGGGGCTCTTCCATCGCGGCGCCTGTTCGCGCCAGCATGCGAAGGCCATACACGTCTTGCCGAGCAACGCGTAGCTGATGGCGGTGAGCCGCGCCGGAACATAGTTCAGTACATCGTCCAGCCGTGCCGCGGCCCATCCAAAATCGCGATAGCGATCACTTCGGTAGCCCCACATCGCATCGAGTGTATTGGCGAGGCGATAGCAGACGGCACCAGGTGCGCCCGCGAGCACAAACCAGAACAGCGCGCCGAACACCGCATCGTTGCCGTTCTCGAGTACCGACTCGATCGTGGAAGGCACGATCTCCAAGGTGTCGGCGTCGCGGCTGACCATATGGCTCGCGCGGCGGCGCGCTTCAGACACGTCACCGGAGGCAAGCGCTCGGGCCACGGCGCATGCATGGTCGTGGAGGCTCTTGTGGCCAAGCGCGGTATAGAGAACGAGAATATCGATAACCCAGCCGAGATGCGGCAGCTCGTGCAGCCCCGTTACAAGGACCGTGATAGGAATGAGCAAGAGCGAGACGGCGCCAATCCCGCGCCAGCATCGCTCTTGGGGCGCAACTCCCGCGCCACCATAAAGGCCGCCTTCGACAAACCGCGCGAGCCGGCCGAAGCCGACGAGCGGATGCCAGCGTTTGGGCTCCCCAAATAGCCAATCGCAGGCCAGCGCTACCACGACGAAGACTCCAGTCGTCATTGCGTCTCGTCCGCCCAGCCGCAGATGATGGTGTGCAGGCGCTGGATGCCGTCGGTCAACGCGGCAGGTCCGGGCTGGAGTATCTCAGGCGACTTGATCTCGAAGATGTGACCGGTGCGAATCGCTGGGATGTCCTTCCAGCCCTGCCTTGCGCAAAGCTGTTCGGGTTGGAAACG
>JAGWVX010000075.1 GCA_018970685.1 Alphaproteobacteria bacterium
GAGGCGATGACGATGACGCGCGCCTTGGCGCCGTCATCGATGTCCCGCACGATCTGCGGCAGTTCGCGCCAGAAGTCCGGCGTCATGGTATTCAGTTCGTCACCGCGCTTCAGCGTGATGCGCGCGATGTTGTCGGCGATGCCGACGTCGAAACAGCGAAAGGTCATGGGCCAAGTCCTCCGCCCCGACGCTAGCACCGCCGTGCTTCCGAGGGGAGGTCGTCAGGCCGGATGCGTGTCCGGCGGTATCCAGATCGTCTGCAAAAGGCTTTGCGGCCCTTTACCGATGATTGCGATGGGGCGGCGGTCGGGCCCGGTCAAGATCATCGATACGATCACCGTGCGTCCGTCCTTGGGCTCCAGGCGCACGTCGAGTTCGCCCTTACCGTTGGGTCCCACCAGCATGAGTTGATAGGCAATCGCCCGACCTTTGCCATACGGGAAGGTTTGGCGTTCAATTTCCATAACATAGAAGGTGCCGCCCAGTTCGGCGCGCACCCGGCCGTCGTTGTTGGCGATATTCAGAATTGTCTGAAGGTGATGATCGCCCTCGAAACCGCGATAGATCTTCCAGCTCAGAAAGCCGATCAGGCCTCCCGCCACGAGAATGCCGAGCAGCACCGCCGTCAAGCATCCTTTCAGGCAGCCGAAACGATGCGGCGGATGACCTTCGTAATTTGGCTCGTGCATGCTCTCCCCACGTAAGCTTGCCGCCACACAAAAGCGCCGAACGGCGATTGCCGCAAGTACCCTGCAACAAATACTCTGCGCCGGATTCCTTGAAGAGTTATCACCGGAGGACGCGGATGCCCATCAATTACGACGAGATCATGCAGCTCAAATCGGTCGGCGACACATTCCGTTACACCGACCGCGAAGCCATACTATATGCGCTGGGCGTGGGCTTCATGCGCGATCCGATGAACGCGCAGGAACTCAAATACGTCTACGAGAACGATCTGCAGACCGTGCCCACCTTCGCGACGGTAATCGGCTGGGGGCAGGCGACGCTGGCGCGTTCCGGCATCAACTATCTGATGGTGGTGCACGGCGAACAGCGGCTGACCATGCACAAGCCGCTGCCGTTCGAAGCCGAGGTGATCGCCGACGAACGCGTCGCGGGCGCCGTCGACAAAGGCGAGGGCAAGGGCGCGCTCATCCTCATGGAGAAAGTGATCCGCGAGAAGAAAACGGGCGACAAGCTGTGCACGTTGGGCGCTACGATCTTCGCGCGCGGCGACGGCGGCTTCAGCGGACCGAAGGAAGGTGCACCCGTGCCGCACGCGGTGCCCGAGCGCGCGCCGGATCTCGAAGTCGCCTGTGACACGCGCCCCGATCAGGCGTTTCTCTATGCCTTGTCCGGCGACAGAAATCCGCTGCACCGCGATCCCAACATCGCGAAGATGGCCGGATATCCCAGGCCCATTCTGCACGGCCTGTGCACCTACGGCACCGCCTGCCGCGCCGTCATCGCCAGCGTCTGCAATTACGACGCCAAGAAGATCACCAACTTCGACGCGCGGTTCTCGGCGCCGGTGTTTCCCGGCGAAACCATCGTGACCGAGATTTGGGTCGACGGTTCCGTGGTATCCTTCCGCTGCAAGCTCAAGGAACGCGACGCTGTCGTCCTCAACAACGGAAAATGCATACTTGCCGCGTGAAGGCAGCCCGCTTGAAGGTGGGCCGATCGAGGAGGCCGAACGGCAGATCGCCGACGGCCGCGCGGCCGATGCGAAGGAATTGCTACGCGGACTGCTCGAAGAAGGGCGCGGGGGGCTGCTGGCGCGGTTTCTCTATGCAAGGGCGCGCGGTCTGAGCGGCGACACGGCGGGAGCGCTGGAAACCGCCCGAGAAACCGCGATGCTCTATCCGCACGTGGCGCAAGCCGCGCTGGGCTTGGGCGAAGCATTGCTTTGGTGCGAACTGCTCGCGCCCGCCATCGCGGAATTCCAGCGCACGTTGCGGCTCGAACCGGCGCTCGACCAGGCGCGATTCCTTCTGGGCAGCGCCTGGCTGCAAGCCGGCGAGCCGGACAAGGCGCTGAGCGTTTTCGGCGGGCTTTCCGACGAGACGCCCGGTTTGCTCGAGAAAGTCGCGCAAGCCTCGGCCATGCGCACACAGCCGCGCTCGGACGCCGGTTATGTACGGCATCTCTTTGATCAATTTTCGGCCGATTACGATTCCCGGATGCTGTCGCAGCTCTCCTACCGTGCACCGGAAATCCTGCGGCAACTGGCCGATCTGGTGATGCCGCAGCGCAAAGATCTCGCCGTGCTCGATCTCGGCTGCGGCACCGGGCTGTGCGGCGCCGCGTTCGAGGCGTTGGCCGGACGGCTGGACGGCGTCGATCTGAGCCCCGCCATGATCCTGAAAGCCCGGGCTCGGGGCATTTACGACAAGCTCGACGTCGCCGACATCGAGAGCGCTTTGGTTACGGCGCATTACGATCTGCTGCTGGCGGCGGATACCCTGGTTTATCTAGGCAATCTGGAGCCGACGTTTCTGGGCGCCGCGCGCGCCCTCAACGCGGACGGATTCTTCCTGTTCACGGTCGAAAGCAAGCAAGACGACGGCTTCGAGCTTGGCCCGAAACGGCGCTGGCGGCATTCCGAGAATTATCTGCGTGCGCTGGCCGACAAGGTTGGGTTCGAGGTGGCGGGCCTCATGGATTGCGTTCCGCGCATGGAAGCCAACGCGCCGGTCGAAGGTTTTGCGGTGGCGCTGCACAAGCCATAGTCTTGGCGCAAAGGAGACTGCGCATGGCTGTCCTCAGCATCGGGATTTTCATCTTCGACGGCGTCGAAGAACTCGATTTCGCCGGTCCGTGGGAGGTCTTCACCATGGGCAACGAAGTGGCCAAGCACATGGGCAGGAAGCCGGTCCACGACGTCAGGCTTATTGCCGAACGCCATCAGCCGATAGTCTGCGCCAAAGGCATGCGCGTTCTGCCCGATCTCACGATGGGCCAATGCGCCACACTCGACGTGCTGCTGGTCCCGGGCGGCCAAGGCGCCCGCCGCGAGGTGGACAATCCCGCGGCGCTTTCCTGGATCGCGCATATCGCCAAAGAGGCCAAATGGGTGACCAGCGTGTGTACCGGCGCTTTATTGTTGACTGCGGCGGGACCGGCCAAAGGCAAGCGCGTGACCACGCATTGGAGCTTCATCGATACCCTTCGCGCGCGCGGCGAAGCGGCGGAAGTGGTTGAACGTCAACGCTATGTTCAGGACGGAAATATAGTTTCCGCGGCCGGCGTTTCGGCCGGGATCGATATGGCGCTATGGTTGACGGGACAGATTCATTCGCCCGATTTCGCTCGGACGGTGCAGCGCGGCATGGAATACGATCCGGCGCCGCCATACGGCTCCCAAGCTTGAAGCCGTCCCATGGTCGCACCGGCCTTTGTTCCGGTATGAAAGATGTGCTTATCTTCGCGGCGTTGGGGTAGCGATACATTAGGGAGTTTCACGAATGTTGAAGAGTATTTGTCTGGCTGCGGCGATGGTAGCCGTGGCGGCCGCGCCTGCGGCTGCCGCGGGCGAATGCGGGGCCGCTCCCATCGCGCCGGCGATTCCGGCCGTGAGCGATCTCGCAGGAAAGACGGTCGAGGCCGGCCGGGCCGAGGTGGTGAGCGCCTATCATCAGGTCAAGGCTTATCAGGCTTCGCTTCAGCCGTTCCGCGGCTGTCTGCAACAGCAGGCGAAGGTCGACCAGGACGCGCTGACCGCGGCCCAGGCGGAGGGAGACAAGGGTAAGGACAAAGTGGCTTCGCTCCAGCAGAGCATGAAGGACATGCAGAGCGTCTACGACCACACGGTTGATACCGAGACGCAGGTCGCCACCGACTTCAACAATCTGCACGTGGCGCAATGCAAGGTGGACACCGATCAGAATATCTGCCCGAAGAAGCAATAACGGCCAGCCCGGCGAATCATCTATGATGCCGGGCAATGAGCCAGCCAGCGACGGCAATCAAACGCAGCGAACGGCGCGCGCGCGAACACAACGCGACGCGCGCCGCCATTCTTGAAGCGGCACGGCGCGTCGCCGCGCGCGAAGGCGCGCGCGAGCTGTCGCTGCGCGGCGTAGCGGCCGAAGCGGGCTTCGCGCCCGCCGCACTCTACGGATATTTCGCCGGCAAGGACGAACTGCTGCTGGCGCTGGCGTCGGACGATTTGTCGTCGCTGTCGCGCGCCATGCGCGGCGCTGCCGCCGGATGCGACGGCAAGGGCAAGCTCGCCGCTGCCTCGGGCGCGGCGCTTTCGCTGCTGCGAACCACGGAGACCATTGCCGCCGCCTATGCCGCGCTGCCGGCCAATGCCGGGACGAGCGATGCGGAACGGCTGTTCAACGGCCGGCTGATCGCGGCGCTCAAGGTGCTGTCGGAAGCCGCGGGACAAACGGCCGACAGCCGCGAGGCGCATTGCGACGTCTTGCTGATGGCGGCGACGTTGAGCGGGCTGGCCCTGCTGGCGCGGTCCGGCCGGCTGGAGGCGTTGGGGTTCTCGACCGACGAAATCCTCGACCGGCTGGGGGCGCGGTTCGCCAACAAACCTTAAACGGGCTTGCCGGAAAAACTGGCTGGGGCGGGAGGATTCGAACCTCCGAATGCCGGAATCAAAATCCGGTGCCTTACCACTTGGCGACGCCCCAGCATGGAAAAGGTCGCGGACCATAAGGCCTCGGCTTGAGGCTTTCAACGCGGGTCATTCGGCCGGTTGCGGGGGGCGGGGGGCATCGTTATAAGGGCGCCTCCCGAGGGAGCATTTTCCGCTACTTTGCCGCGGAAAGCGCGCCCGCCTCTGGCATCGGAGAGTAGCTCAGCCTGGTAGAGCACCACGTTCGGGACGTGGGGGCCGGAGGTTCGAATCCTCTCTCTCCGACCAGCCTTCGCCCGCCGGCGCCGTAATCGCCTCTCCGAAGATCGCCCGAAGACTGGTAGAACATTCTCCGCAGCATTGTTGGGCGGGGTACGATGACGGCAGCGGCGCAAGAAGCGGCTTTCGGGCCGGTACGGTGGGATTGGACGCGGCCGTCCATCCTGCTGGCGCTCGCTACCGTCGCGATCCATCTTTTCGTCAACAGCGGCTACGGATTCTTTCGCGACGAACTCTACTTCATCGTTTGCGGTAACCATCCGGCATGGGGCTATGTCGATCAACCGCCGATCGTTCCGTTGATCGCGGCGCTGTCGCATCACCTCTTCGGGAACTTTCTTGTCGGTTTCCGCTGGGCGCCGATGCTCGCCATGACGGCGACCGTCGCGCTCACAGCGGAATTCGCACGCATGCTCGGCGGCGGGCGCTTCGCGCAATGGCTCGCCGGCTTGTGCGCCCTCGGCGCGCCAGTCTATCTCGCCGAGGGTTTGCTGATCACCACCGATCTGCTGCAGCCGCTAACTTGGCTGGCTTGCGGCTGGTTCTTGGTGCGGCTGGCGCAGCGCGGCGACGAGCGCTGGTGGATACCGTTCGGAATCGTGGTCGGCATCAGCCTGCTCAGCAAATACATGATCGCCTTCTACCTTCTGGCGCTCGGCGCCGGCGTCCTGGCGACGCCGCTGCGCCGCTCGCTGACCCGGCCCTGGCTGTACGTCGGCGCCGCCATAGCGTTCGTGATGGTGCTCCCCAATGTGCTGTGGCAGCAGCAACATGGCTGGCCATTCTTGGAATTGGGCGAGGCGGCAACGAACGGCAAGAATGTCGCGCTCTCTCCTCTAGATTACTTCGCCCAGCAATTGCTGCTGATCGGCCCGCTGGCAGCGCCGGTGTGGCTGAGCGGGCTTTGGGCTTGCGCCGCGCGGCCGCGGCTCACCGCCCATCGCATATTTCCGATCGCTTATGTGATTCTCTTCGCATTTTTCGTCGCGACCCACGGCAAGGGCTATTATCTGTCACCGATCTACCCGACGCTGTTGGGCTTCGGCGCAGTGGCCATCGAGGGATGGATTACCTCCATCGCTGCGCGTGCGGCGGCGCTGGCCGCAGTCGTGCTTGTCGGTGCGTTTCTGTCGCCTCTCGCGGTTCCGGTACTTCCCGTTAACACCTACATTGCTTACGCGCGCGCCATCGGTTATGGGCCGTCAACCATGGCGATGGAGCACAATAAGATCGGCCCCTTGCCGCAGGTCTATGCCGACATGTTCGGCTGGCGCGAAATGGCCGCCAAAGTGGCGAAGGTCTATTGGAGCCTGCCGCCGCAAGATCGCGCCAAGGCCGTGTTCTACGGCAACAATTACGGCGAGGCAGCCGCCATAGATGTCTTTGGCCGGCCGCTCGGTCTTCCTCCCGCGATCAGCGGACACAACAACTACTTTTTGTGGGGACTGCACGGCCACGACGGCAGCGTCGTAATCCGTATCGGCGGCAACCGCGACGAGCTGCTTAAGGAGTTTCGCCGGGTCGATCAAGCCGGATACATCGACACGCCTTATGCGATGCCATACGAAACGAACCAGCCGATCTATGTGGAGCGCGATCTCTTGGTCCCGCTCGGACCCGCATGGGCCAGCAGCAAGCATTTCGAATAAGCGCGGTGCGCCACGCCGCAAAGCAAAACCCCGCAGACTTGCGCCCGCGGGGTTGCTGCGGTCGGATAGGGCCAATTAATTCAGAATATTCGCGATGTTGTAGGTGAGAGTGGCGACGACGCCGCCTTCGCAGGCGTGCGGTGTGGACATCCAGAACGCGGCGCATTGCGCCTTCGAGATATCGGTGCCGTTGTAACGCAGATCGAGCGTCCAGCTCTTCCAGGTCGCCGTGGCTCCGATGTCATAATGCGTGTAGTCGCTCGGCGCCGCAGCCACCCACTGATGGCCGAGATTGCCGCTGATCGACAGCCAGTCGTTCAAGGCATAGGCCGCCGTACCCTCGACGTACCAGCCGGTGCCGCCGCTCAGGCTCCATTCCGGCGAGTTCGCGCCGGTGAGCGTCAGCGTCAACGGGCCGAACACATGGCTCAGCTGGCCGATCGTCTCGTAATAGCTGGCCTTGGTCCCGGGGAAATTGGCGTCCGGATAGCTGTAGTAATAAGCCTCGATGTTGAGGTCGGTGCCGTCCAGGTCCGTGTGCTTGCCGGCGTAGAAGTCGGCTTCGAACGAGGGATTGTTGGTGCCCGTCCAATTCACCTTGGAGAGCCAAGTGCCCGCATAGAAGCCGTCCGGACCGCTCCAATTGATCGAACCTTGCGGCGTGAACTCTTGCGCATCTTGGCTAATGCCGCGGAAACGGTAATCGTTCGTCACGGCCACGTACGCCGAAAGCGTACCCCAACTCGGGGCGTCGTCGGCAAGAGCCGTATTTGTAACGGCCGCGCCGGCCAGTAAGGCCGATGCCAACGTAAGCTTGATCCCAAGTTTCTTCATCGTCTTCGCCTCATGTTCGTTTCACGTTGCGGCCACCGCGGCGACTGCCCGATCACCTTTCAAAGACCTGTCACTTGAATGCAATACGACGGTGCGCAACAAATTGTACAAATTCCGAGGCAAAACGACGGTTTCGAGTCTGCGTTGTTGCGATGCAACACATGTTTGCACAGCTCTTGAGCAGACCGCTGCCCAATTGTGCGGGGGCGGTGCCGGATTTGTTGGCCGGCCGGCGCAAGAAAGGACCACGGCGTATGGAAATGGCGAGACGGCGCCCGGCTTTCAGCGCGCCAGCCTGTGACACCGCCGGTCTTGCCTTTGCGGCCGTCATACTCCATGACGGCCCCCCATTCACTTTTCGCTTGTTGAAGTTTCACGATACGGAGCAATTTGCGCCGGTCGTACGGTACCGGGACGATGTCACAAGGTGTCGCCATTACAGCTGATCCCATCCAGCCCGCCAGAGCGCGACGGCATGCGGATGCGCCGATGCGCATTATCCTCGTGCGCCATGGACGGCCGGCGATTTCGACGGATCGGCGCACCTCGCATCGGGAGTTCCGCGATTATATCGACGCTTACGAAGCCGCGGGTCTCGATCCCGACAGCGTGCCCCCCGAAGAACTTCAGGACCTGGTCAAGGAACTGACGGCGGTCTTCACCAGCGATCGGCCGCGCTCGCAGGACAGTGCCCGGGCGTTGGCGCCGAACGCCGAGCTGATCGCCGATCCGCTGTTCGTGGAGGCGCCGTTGGCCAGTCCGCGCATTCCGCTGCTGCGCATGAAGGTGCCGAAATGGGCGGTTATGGCTCGCATCCTGTGGCACGCGGGATATCATCCCGAGATCGAGAACTATCGGCGCGCCAAACATCGCGCGGTGGAAGCGTCGGACATCCTGATGGCTCGGGCGCGAGAGGACGGCGTCACCGCGCTCGTCGCTCACGGATATTTCAACGCCATCATCGGCCGCGAACTGCGCCGCCGGGGATTCCACAAAACCGGCTCGCACCGCGTGCAGTTCTGGAACGCGGTGATCTACGAACTGGCGTGATCATACCATCGCGGGAATGACGCGGTCCGGCGGCTTGTGGCCGTCGACGAAGGTCTTGACGTTGACGATGACCTTCTCGCCCATCTCGATGCGGCCTTCTACCGTGGCCGAGGCGGTATGCGGCAACAGCACCACGTTGGGCAGTTTCAGCAGTTTCGGGTTCACCGCCGGTTCGTGTTCGTAAACGTCCAGACCAGCGCCGGCGAGCTGGCCCGCCTTGAGCATGCCGGCCATCGTATCTTCATCGATGATCTCGCCGCGCGCTGTGTTGATGATATAGGCCGTGGACTTCATCAGCTTGAGGCGGCGGCCCGACAGCAAATGGTAGGTCGCCGGCGTGTGCGGACAGTTGATCGAGACGATGTCCATACGGACCAGCATCTGATCGAGGCTTTCCCAATAGGTCGCTTCCAGTTCGCTTTCGATCTCTTCCGGAACAGGTTTGCGGTTGTGATAGTGAATCTGCAGTCCGAACGCCTTAGCGCGGCGCGCCACGGCCTGACCGATGCGGCCCATGCCGATGATGCCCAGCCGCTTTCCGTGTAAGCGGTGACCGAGCATCCAGGTCGGCGCCCAGCCTTTGAACTGGCCGGCTTCCATGACTTTCGCGGCTTCCACCAGGCGGCGCGGCACGGCGAGGGCCAGCGCCATCGTCATGTCGGCCGTGTCGCTGGTGAGGGCGCCGGGGGTGTTGGTCACGGTGATGCCGCGTTCCACCGCCGCGCGTACGTCGATGTTGTCGACGCCGTTGCCGTAATTGGCGATCAGCTTCAGCTTGGGGCCGGCGTGTTCGAGCAGCTTGGCGTCGATCCGGTCGGTGACCGTCGGCACCAGCACTTCACAGCTCTGCACGGCTTCGACAAGCTGCTCGTGGCTCATCGGAATATCCTCGAGATTCAGATGCGCGTCGAACAATTCGCGCATGCGCGTCTCGATGATGTCGGGCAGTTTGCGCGTGACGATGACAAGAGGTTTTTTCGGCGGCATCGAGGCACGACCTATGGCATGCGATCTGTGCATCCGGTTTAGCAGATGGCCCCTGTGCCCGAAAGAGTTTCCGCAAAGGAAGAATCCACCGTGTTGTTGACGCATCAAAGCCGTGCCACGCTGCTGCGGCGATAAGACCGCTGCGGCGAGAACGGATTGGGGTGACGATTATCAAGAACAACTCGGCTCGCGGCATGCACAGGCGCTGGCAGGTTGTGCCGGACGGCGAATCGGCGACGGGCGGCACGATCGCGAGCCCGCTGGGGCAAGTGTCCTGGGCGATGTTCGACTTTGCCCGCAATCCTTACGTCCTGCTGGTGACGATCTACATTTTCGCACCGTATTTCACCAACGTGCTGGTGCACGACCCGGTGCG
>JAGWVX010000504.1 GCA_018970685.1 Alphaproteobacteria bacterium
GATGTGCGGGAAGGCCTTGAAATATTCCTCGTAAACCTTGGCCGCGGGCGCGGCCGCCTTGGCGCCGAATTCCGTGGACGACCAGTTCTTGTAGTAGTCCGCGTCGCTGCCCTTTACGCCGCCCCAGGCGACGTCCATCACGGCCTCGGCGGTCATCGCGGCCGGACGGATGTCGCTGGTGTTGACGAGGAAATGCGCCGTCGCGCCCGCTTTGATGTAGCGGCCGAGCTCGGAATCGATGCGGGAAACCGGCACCATCTCCGAAAGCTGATTGGCGCGGCCGTTATACATCATCACATGGTAGTAGACGCCCTGGCCCTTGCTGACCTCGCCATCGTCGTGAGGTATGCCGTAGCCGGAATCGGCCCACACCGTCGTGACGTCCGGCGGAATCTTCAAGTAGCCCTCGCGCATGAGCCGGTTGCCTTCCATCCAAAGATTGGTGATGAAGTGGGCGTTGGGCTGCACCGCGCGCACGATCGCCATCTGGGCGGCGATGGCCTTGGAGATCAGCTCTCCTTGGTGCTTGTCGTTGCCGACCACGCTGGGGTCCTGGGCCGAGTACGGGCTGTCGGAGAGGCCGCGCAGCCCGACCGTCCACAGGATCTCTTGATGCGGATCGTAAGAGGCGACTGCGTCCTTCCAGGCGCGCTCGAGGATCTCGGGGTGGGTGGTGTAGTTGTAGGGCACGTTCGCGGGCCAGCGCGCGACGTTGACGCCCAGCGGCGTGGCGTGGTGCTGCGCGAGGATCAGCCCGCGTTCGCCCACCGCTTTCACCTGCGGGTCGGTCGGGAAAATCCACGTGCCGGGCACGATCATGTTGCCTTTGAGGCGCAACACGGTTTCGAAGATCTTATTCCACACCTTCAACGCAATGCCGGTGTGATCGGTCGCCTCTCCGGGCGCCCAGCCGGTCAGCAGGTCCTCGTCGTTGATGAAGAACCCGCGATATTTGAACAGCGGCGGCGGGAAGACTTTCGAGAGCGACGCGGCGAGCGCGATCGCGCTGCGCTTCGCCGGTTCCTTGTCGGTCCAGTAATACATCGGATCGACGCCGAGATAATCCTGCGAGAACTGATAGATTGCGTAGATCGTGCCGCGTTTGTCGGGACCGGCGAGCACCACCGCATGCCCATTGCCCGTCTTCTGAACGGAGATCGAAAAGCTTTCCGGCGCGGTGGCGCCGGCGGGCCTCATCCCGGCCGGGATTTCCGATTCCTCGCCGATCATGATGGTCAGCGGGCCGGCTTCGGCGGCGTTGGTGACGATGCGCGGCTTGGCGCCGAACACTTTCGCGAAGTCGTTTTGCAGGTCTTGAGCCGCCAGACGCACGGGTCCGTTCTCGTTGACGTTCTCCAGGATCGTGACCTTGGAGGTGATGACGACGCTTCCCACATCCGCCGCGGTTCCCAATCCGACGCTCAACGCCGCGCATGCCAAATACGCCGCAATGCTTCGTGCGGCGCTGCCGCGCTTTCCTGCTAAGTTCATGGTTTTTCGCCCTGGTCTGCCGGCTTTGTCCGCGCCGCCGCGCGGAATCGTCCCGCCGCCGTTCGTTTTCCCGAAATCGAAGTTCCGCATGGAAGCGGTACCAAGTCAAGTGACGTGTAATCCGTTTGGATTCCGCACGGCACCGGAAAACTGGCGGAACGACGCTGCTCGCCAAAGTGTGATCCCGCCGCCGAGAGGCGGGAGCCGTCAGCGCGGTTTGTCCGATGTGCGATAAGGATTGGGGAAGATATCCTCGACCTGCACCGAAAATACCGCCGCGATGCGGTAAGCGAGATCGAGCGACGGATCGTGCCGTTCGTTTTCGAGCGCGTTGATGGCATAACGCGACACGCCGACGAGGACCGACAGCTGTTCCTGCGTCA
>JAGWVX010000076.1 GCA_018970685.1 Alphaproteobacteria bacterium
CCAAGTCGCGGACATCTTCATGGACCCGCTGACCTACATCAAATTCCACGGCTCGGACACTTGGTATGCCGTGCGCTCGGGCGTCGGCATCCTGGACCTGTATTCGCAGAACGTGGACACGCTGGATCAGATCGAGCGCAGCTCGATCGACTACTACGCGACGATGCGCAGCTTGTATCAACAGCACCGCAACGCCGAAATCCACCACGGCCAACCCGACATCCAGGACACGCCGGATCTCTGAACCCCGGCGGGACTATTCCGCGGCGTCGGGCGCGACGTCGCCGATCATGCGCGAATACCAGCGGTTCCAACGGCGCTTGGTGCGCAGCCGGTAGCGATCCAGATAAAGATAGATCACCGGGGTCGTATAGAGTGTCAGCAGCTGGCTGACGACGAGCCCGCCGACGATCGAAATGCCGAGCGGCTGGCGCAGTTCCCAGCCGGTGCCGAAGCCGATGGCCAGCGGCATGGCGCCCAGGATGGCGGCGAACGTCGTCATCATGATGGGGCGAAAACGCATCTGGCAGGCCTCGAAGATCGCATCGCGCGGCTTCAGGCCCCTCTCGCGTTCGGCGATCAGCGCGAAATCGATCATCATGATCGCGTTCTTCTTGACGATGCCGATCAGCAGCAGAATGCCGATGACCGCCATCAGGCTGAATTCGACCTTCGTGACCAGTAGCGCGATAAAGGCGCCCACGCCTGCAGACGGCAAGGTCGAGAGAATCGTCAAAGGATGGACCAGACTCTCGTAAAGAACGCCGAGCACGATGTAGAGGGTGGCGATCGCGGCGAGAAAGATTAGGGGCTCGTCCGACAGCGACTCCCGGAATATCTTGGCATTTCCGGCAAATTCGCCGTGAAGCGAGATGGGAACGTGCAGTTTGGCCATGGTGCCCTGAATGGCGTCGGTAGCCTGGCTGAGCGCCACGCCGGGCGACAGGTTGAAGGAGAAGGTCGTCGACACGAAGGGTCCCTCATGATGGATCGACAGCGGCATGGTGCCGGGACCGAAACTGCTGAAGGCGGCGAGCGGCACCATCGTCTCGATCCTTGTGCTGACCGAGGCGCCGGTGGAGGCGCCGCCCGAGCTGGTGACGAGCGCGTTGAGCCGCTGGTTGCGCACGGCGTTGTTGGCGACATCGGCCGCGGTCAACGCCGTCGCGTTCGAAATCACCGTCGTGCCGGCGGCGGCGCCCGTCGCCTGGGTGCCCGAAACGGCGCCGCCGGAGGTGCTGACATAGATGTCTTTCAGGGTTTCCGGGCTCTGCCAGAACTGCGGGGCGACGCCCATCACCACATGGTACTGGTTGAGGTCGTTGTAAATGGTGGAGACCTGCCGCTGGCCGAATGCATCGTAGAGCGTGTTGTCGATCTGCGTGGCGGTGATGCCGAGCCGCGCGGCGGTCGCCCGGTCGATCGACAACTTGACCTCGAGCCCGGCCTCCTCGCGGTCGGAATTGACGTCCTGCAATTCCGGCACATTCTCGAGCGCGGCCGTGATCTTCGGCGCCCATTCGTCGACGTCCGCAAGCGTGTCGCCCAAGATCGAATACTGATAATTGCCCTGGCCCTGACGCCCGCTCGACCTGACGTCGCCCGGATCGCGCAGGAAAATCCGCGCGCCTGCGATGTTATCGAGATTTCCCCGGAGGCGCTGAACAACGTCGTCCGTGCTCATCCCGTTTCTCTGGCCGAGGGATTTGAGCTGAATGAAGACGTTGGCGGAATTCGTGGCGCCGCGCCCGGGGCCGCCGCCGCCACCGCCCGTAAACCCGACCACGCTTTCAACCGCCGGATCCTTGGCGATGATTTTGACGAAACGCGCGAATTTCGCCTGCATCAACTGAAAGGAGATGCTCTGATCGCCGCGAATGCCGCCCATGATTTCGCCGGTATCCTGACCGGGGAAAAAACCTTTCGGCACGTAGATGAAGAGCACGACGTTCAAGACGATGGTGACGCCCAGGATGAAGAGAATAGTCTTCGGATTGAACAGCGCCCAATGCAGCGACTTGGCATAAGCGCCCTTGCCCCATTCATACACCCGTTCCGACTGGCGCAGCAGCCAGCCTTGCTCGCGGCTTCTCGTATGCAGATCGAGGTGACCGCACAGCATCGGCGTCGCCGTCAACGAGACGACGAGCGAAATGGCAATGGCCGTCGCCAGGGTGATGCCGAACTCCTTGAAAAACATGCCGATGATCCCGCCGGTCAGCAGGATCGGCAGGAACACGGCTATCAACGACAGGCTCATCGCAAGGACGGTGAACGACACCTCCTTCGCACCGACGAGCGCCGCCTGCAGGCGCGGCATGCCCTGTTCGATATGGCGGGTGACGTTTTCCAGCACGACGATGGCGTCGTCCACGACGAAGCCGGTGGACACCGTCAAGGCCATAAGTGACAGGTTGTCCAGGGAGAAATTGAGCAGATACATCACCGCAAAGGTGCCGATGATGGAAAGCGGGACGGCGATGGAGGGAACCAGCGAGGCGCGCGCGTTGCGTAGAAAGAGATAAACCACGAGCATCACCAGGGCGATGGCGATCAGCATGGTCGCTTCCACGTCGTGCAAAGAGCCGCGGATCGAGTTTGTCCGGTCGTTGGCGACGATCAGATGGATCGACGGCGGCAGCGCGGCCTGCAATTGGGGCAGAGCCTCCTTCACATTCTCGACGGTCTGGATGATGTTGGCGCCGGGCTGGCGGTACAGGATCACCAGAATGGCGGGCTTGCCGTTCGCCATCCCCAGATTGTGCACATCCTCGACGCCGTCATAGACATGGGCGATGTCGGAGAGCCTGACCGCCGCGTTGTTGCGGTAGGCCACGATCAGGGACTTGTAATCCGCGGACGTGCGGGCTTGATCGTTGACATAGATCTGGAAGCGCTGCGGCCCTTGCGCCACGGCGCCTTTGGGCGCGTTAGCGTTGGCGGCCGAGAGCGCCGCGCGCACGTCTTCGAGGCCGATGCCGTATTTGAAGAGCGCCCGCGGATTGAGGTCAACACGCACGGCCGGAAGGGAACTGCCGCCGATCTGCACCTGCCCGATGCCGTCCACCTGGCTCAGCTTCTGCTGCAGGATCGTAGACGCCGAGTCGTACATCTGCCCGGTCGAGAGCTGGTCCGAAGTCAGCGCCAGAATGAGCACCGGCTGGTCGGCCGGATTGATCTTGCGGTAGATCGGGTTGGACCGCATCCCGGACGGCAGATCGACCCGCGCGGCATTGATCGCCGCCTGAACGTCGCGTGCCGCGCCGTCTATGTCGCGGTTGAGGTCGAACTGCAGCACGACGGACGCCGAGCCTTCGGAACTCGTCGATGTCATTTCGTCGACACCGGCAATGGCGCCCAGATGGCGCTCCAGCGGCGTCGTCACGCTGGTCGACATCGTTTCCGGGCTGGCGCCGGGCATTTGCGCCATAACGAAGATCACGGGCAGATCGACATTGGGCAGCGGCGCCACAGGCAGCATGAAATAGGCGGCGATGCCGGCGAACGCCAAGCCCATCGTCAGCAGCGTCGTGGCGACCGGGCGTTCTATGAAAGGCCGCGCGAAATTCATGGGACGGCCGGATCCGTTTCCGCCGACGGCGAACCGCCGCGGCGCGCGCGGATGCCGCGCATCAGCTTGTCGAAATAGATGTAGATGACCGGCGTCGTGAACAGAGTCAGCATCTGGCTGACGATCAGGCCGCCGACGATCGAAATGCCGAGCGGATGGCGAAGCTCCGAGCCCGTGCCATTGCCCAACATCAGCGGCAGCGCGCCGAACATCGCCGCCACCGTGGTCATCATGATCGGGCGGAATCGCAGCATGGCCGCCTGATAGATGGCATCGCGCGGGTTCTTGCCTTCGTGGCGTTCGGCCTCGAGGGCGAAGTCGATCATCATGATCGCGTTCTTCTTGACGATGCCGACCAGCAGGATGATGCCGATGATCGAGACGATGTTGAGGTCGTTGCCCGTAACGATCAGCGCCAGCAGCGCGCCGACGCCTGCCGACGGCAGCGTCGACAAAATGGTGACCGGATGGATGAAGCTCTCGTAGAGCACGCCCAGCACGATGTAGACCGTCGCGATCGCCGCCAGGATCAGCAGCAGCTCGTTGCCCAGTGTGGACTGGAAGGCCAGCGCCGCGCCCTGGAAGTTGGTGGTGATGCTGGCCGGCAGCTGCGCGTCGGCTTCCGCCTTACGCACGGCATCGACGGCGGCCCCGAGCGAATAACCGGAGGCCACGTCGAATGAAATCATCGCCGCCGGGAATTGGCTGAGATGATCGTTTTCGATGGGGACCGGCTTGACCACGATGCGCGCGACGGACGACAACGGCACCTGTCCGCCGCCCGCGGACGGCAGATAGATGTTCGCCAGCGACGCGACGGAGTCCTGCACCGTCGGATCGGCCTGCAGGATCACGCGGTACTGGCTCGACTGCGTGTAAATCGTCGAGATGATGCGCTGGCCGAAGGCGTCGTACAGCGCGTTGTCGATCGTCGCCGCGGTGATGCCGAACCGCGCCGCGGTATCGCGATCGACATTCACATAGGCGGCCAACCCGCGGTCCAGGAAATTGGTGGAGACGTTGGCCAGCGCCGGCGCCTTGGCCAGCTGCTGCATAAGCGCGGGTACCCATTGGGTGAGAACCGCGGAGTTGGCGTCCTCGAGGACGAATTGATACTGGGCGCGGCTGATCGTGGCGTCGATGGTCAGATCCTGAACGGGCTGCAGATACAGCGATATGCCGGGAACCTGCTTCGAAGCGGCCGCGATCCGGCGCATGGTGGCGCGGATGTCGCCGCGATCGCCCTTGGCCTTCAAATTAATCAGGAAGCGTCCGCTGTTGAGCGTCGTGTTACTGCCGTCGACGCCGATGAAGGACGAAAGGCTGCTGACATCCGGGTCTTTCAGGATCGCGCGAGCAAGCGCTTCCTGGCGCTTGGCCATCTCCGCGAAGGACACCGTGGGGCCGGCTTCCGTGTAGGCTTGGATGAGGCCGGTGTCCTGCAAGGGGAAGAAGCCCTTCGGAATCACGATATAGAGCAGCACGGTGAAGACGAGCGTACCGACGGCGACCGCCAGCGTCAGCGCCTGGTGGTCCAGGACCCATCGCAGCAGGCGGTCGTATTCCCGGACCATCCGCTCGTAATACTCCTCGGCCTTGCGGGCGACGGCGCTTTGCCGTTTGCCTTCGGGGCGGTGGCGCAGCAGCTTGGCGCATAGCATCGGCACCAGGGTCAGCGACACCACCGCGGAAATGAGGATGGTAACCGCCAGCGTCACGGCGAATTCGCGGAACAACCGCCCCACCACTTCCTGCATGAACAACAGCGGGATCAGCACGGCAATCAAGGATACGGTCAGCGATACGATGGTGAAACCGATCTCGCCCGCGCCCTTCATCGCCGCATCGAGCGGCGAATAGCCTGCTTCGAGATAGCGGCTGATGTTCTCGATCATCACGATGGCGTCGTCGACCACGAACCCCGCGGAAATGGTCAGCGCCATGAGAGACAGGTTGTTGAGCGAATAGCCGAGCAGATACATCGCCGCGAAGGTGCCGACGATCGACAGCGGCACCGACATGCTGGGAATGAACGTCGCCGACAGGTTGCGCAGAAAGAGAAAGATCACCAGCACCACCAGCACGACGGCCAAGCCGAGCTCGAACTGCACGTCGGCCACCGAGGCGCGGATGGTATTGGTGCGGTCCGTCACCACGTCGACCGAGACCGAAGCCGGCAGCGACGCCTTGAGATCCGGCAGGATTTCCTTGACCGAATCGACGACGCTGATGACGTTGGCGCCCGGCTGACGCTGCACGTTCAGCAGAATGGCCGGCGTGGTGTTCCACCAGCTGCCGAGATTCACGTTTTCGGCGCTCTGCAGCACGCTGGCGACGTCGGAAAGATGGACCGGCGCACCGTTCTTGTAGGCGACGACGATATTCTTGTAGTCGTCGATGGTCTTGATCTGATCGTTGGCGTCGATGGTATAAGACCGGGACGGGCCGTCGAAACTGCCTTTCGGCGCGTTGGAATTGGCGTTGGCGATCGTCGTTCTGAGGTCGTCGACGTTGAGCCCGTAGGCGGCGAGCGCCTGCATATTGGCAAGTACGCGCACGGCCGGGCGCTGGCCGCCGTTGATGCTGACCAATCCGACGCCGGACAGCTGCGAGATCTTCTGCGCGATGCGCGTGTCGGCGAGATCTTCCACCTGCGTGATCGGCAGCGTTTTGGAGCTGATCGCCAGCGTCAGGATCGGTGCGTCCGCCGGATTGACCTTGGCGTAGATGGGCGGCGCCGGCAGGCTTTGCGGCAGAAGGTTGCCGCCGGCATTGATCGCGGCCTGCACTTCCTGTTCGGCGACATCGAGACTGACGCTGAGGTCGAACTGCAGCGTAATGACCGAGGCGCCGCCGGAACTGATGGACGACATCTGCTTCAGGCCGGGCATTTGGCCGAATTGGCGCTCCAGCGGCGCGGTGACCGAGGTCGTCATCACGTCGGGACTGGCGCCGGGCAGGAAGGTCTGCACCTGGATGGTCGGATAGTCGACCTCCGGCAGAGCCGACAGCGGCAAATATTTGTATCCCACGAGCCCCAACAGCATGATCGCGATCATCAATAACGACGTCGCGACCGGACGCTGGATGAAAGGCGCAGAGGGATTCATCGCGATTGGCCCTTAAGGCGTTCCACGGGCGGCGATCGGGGTTACCGTCCCCTGCCGCCGCCTGGTTGATCTTTGCGCTTCATCAGTTCTTCGCGGTGGGACTGCAGCCATGCCCGGCGCGCCTCGGGGGCCATGCCGCGGAGCTGCTCGCGTTCCGCGGGCGTCATCTTACGGAACAGCACCCGGCGTTGCTCTTGCGGATTCGGTGCCACCGCGACGGCATTTTGCGCCGGCGCGACTTTTGCGACCTTTTGCCCGCTCGGGATCGTCACCTGCGCCCCGTCGCGCAAACGATCGCCGCCGTCCGTCACCACCGTTTCGCCGACGTTCAGGCCTTTGAGGATGGAGACGCTGTCTCCCTGCTGCGGGCCGAGAGTCACCGTGCGCATCTGGATGGTGTGATCGGGCTTCACCACGAAGACATATGCGCCATCCGTGCCGCGCTGAATGGCGGAAGACGGTATGATGATCCGGCCGTGCAGCGTCCTGACGAGAAGGCGGACGTTGACAAACTGATTGGGGAACAGCATGCCGTCTTCATTGTCGAACAAAGCGCGCAGCTTCACGGTACCGGTCGTGGTATCGATCTGGCTGTCCACGGCCGAAAGTCTGCCGGCGGCAATCTTCGTCGTCTGATCACGGTCGTAGGCGCCCACCGAAAGCTCGGCGCCGGAATTCATGCGCGACACGATGGAATCGACGTTATCCTCGGGCACGGAGAAGATGACGGACATCGGCTGAAGCTGGGTCACGACGACGATCCCGGCCGACTGGCCGGCACTGACGAAGTTTCCGACATCCACCTGGCGCAGGCCGACCAAGCCGGCCACCGGCGACGTGATGTGCGTATAGCCGAGATTGATCGTAGCAGTCTCGACATTGGCCTGGTCGGTCAACACCACGCCCTGGTATTGCTTGACCAAGGCAGCCTGCGTATCGAAAGCCTGTTGCGACGTCGCCTTCGAATTGTAAAGCGCCTGCTGGCGCTTCAAGTCGAGCTGAGCATTGGCCAGCAAAGCACTGTCGCGCGCCAGCTGACCTTTCGCCTGGTCGAGCGCAGCCTGATAGGTACGCGGATCGATCTCGGCCAGCAAGGCGCCGGCCTTGACGCGCTGGCCTTCTTGAAAGTCGATCTTCAGCAGCTGACCGCTGACTTGCGGCCGGACGGTGACGGTGGCCAGAGGCGTGACGGTGCCGAGCGCGTCGATCGTGACGTCGATGCTGCCTTTCTTCGCCACGGCGACGCCCACCGGCTGCGGGCCGCCCATGCCGCGGCCGGCATCAGTGGCGTTCTTTCCCGGTAGGATCGCCCATACGAACACCATCAGCAGGACGATGCCGACGACGATCCAGAGCGACTTTTCTCCGCCCGGCAGATGCTGCGACGACCAGCGCCTCACGCCGCCGACATAGCCGCCCGCCTTCTTCAAATAATCGCCGCCGGAGGTATCGAAGCGCCGCCGCGTCTCTTCGAAATTGCGGCGCGCCTGTTCCGACGCAGATTGGAACCTGCTTACATCGTCGCTGTGATCGTTCATGCGGAATTCCGATATTGGCTGCGCCGGCCTCTGCATGCGTGCCCGCAGGCTGCAAGCCGGGATAATGACTGTAGTGAGATAACAAAGCAGTTTTGGGGAAATATGTCCGAATTGTCGCGAAGTGGGGAGTAAAAATCCCTCGATGCAATCCCGCAGCGCGGCATCGCGCAGGACAAAAGCAGAACGAAAAACGCGCGAGCTGTCCGACAAATGCCGAACGGCTCGCAAATATGGGCGTCCGTCTCGCGGAACGCTAGGGTTTCTGCGTATCCGAGGACGTCTTGGAGGAAGCGCCGGCGGCCTTCTGGCGCGCCAGCTGCACAAGCGAATTATGCGCGGCCGTGAAGCCCTTCAACGAAAAGGCGATGTTAAATTTTTTGCCGTCCACCGAGACGATTTGCATTTCCGCCTTGGTCGCCTTTCCCAACTCGTCGATCGCGCTGTTGTCGAGCGGCGTCACGACATAGCAGCCCTGGATGTCGCAAAGGCGGAAATGCAGCACGTTGGAGGTAAAAGTATCCGAGCTCAGCACCGCGCCGCTCTGCAGCATCACGCCCAACGGCATCGCAATCTGCATAACATGCTGGTCGTTCGAGGTATTGTAGACGAGCACGACGCCAAGTACGCGCCGGCCGGTCTTCTTGTTGACCAGCATTTCGATCATCTCGCACGGCGCCGGTGTGGAGACCGGATAGCATCGTACGGTCCAATCGCCGAATTCCTGCGTCACATCGGGCTGGACGGCCTTATTGGCGCCGCTCTGCGCCGGTGCGCTTGCGGCCGGCTTTGCCGCGGGTGCGGCCACATCCGGCGTTACGAAAAGGGAGAGCGCCGCGAGGCCGACGACGAGACCTGCAAACCGAATACCGACCGACTTCATGACCACAGTCTCCGCCACCAGGATTTACGCTTAGCTTCGTTGTTCAGGAATGCGCCGTAGGCGTCGGCATAGCCCTTCATCGAGAAAGGCAGCTCAGCCGCCTTGCCGTTCGGCTGCGCAACATCGATACCGGCGTCCTGCGCCTTGGTAAGCGAGGCGAGGAGCTGATCGTCGACCGGAATGACCGCAAGGCAGCCTTCTTCCGTGCAGGTCTTGTACTGATAGACGCGCACCTGGTCGTTGCCGAGCTTGAGCCCGATTCCCGGTTCGAGCAGAACCTGAAGCGGCACGGTGACGTACATCACCATGCTCTTGTCCTTCTCCTTGGCCAGGATGATACGCGCCAGGCGCTCGCCGGCCCGTTGTTCATAGACATCCTGGCTGATCTCGCAGGCGCCGTCCTTGGTCTTGAGCGCCGGGCAAAGCAAATGCCAATCCTCGTAGACGCTCATCGTCGGAACATCGGCGGGGCCCGCCAGGACGCCGCGCCCGATCCAGCCGGCGATGCCGCCGACCAGGAATACGGCAAGGACCAATAACAGACGCCAGAGCGCGGGCGGCATGCTGCCGAAGGCAGCGCCCATGCGCGTCAGCACGGAAGAGGACGTTTCGCTCATGTGGGGTTCACTTTGCTACCGAAGTGGAGTT
>JAGWVX010000077.1 GCA_018970685.1 Alphaproteobacteria bacterium
GTCCTTATAGCTGCATGTATCGGCTGAAAAAGCGCGATTTCTTCATGGCCCACAGCGAACCGACGATCACGACAACGGCAGCGGCGAGCAGAAGCCATTCCATACGCTTTCCGATATGAAGTGTATGGACGAATGTCGCCGTAAGGACGCCGGGCAAAAGAAGAGCCGGCGCCCACACCAGCGCGGATGACGTATTGGCGATCCAGAACCGGAGCGGCGGCATCTTGGATATTCCCGCGATCAGCGGAACGACCGCGCGGAACGGCCCGAAGAACCTACCGATGAAGACGCTCTTTCCGCCGTGACGGCCGAAAAATGCGTAACCCCTCGCCAGCAGCTCCGGATGACGTGTAAATGGCCAGACCTGCTCGACCAGATGCCCATAGTGCCAGCCCAGCCAGTAGGAGATGGCGTCGCCGGCCGTTGCGCCCGCGATGCAGCCGATGAGAAGCGGCCAGGCGCTGAGCGTGCCGCTGGGGATAAAGGCCCCGGCCGCAATCATGATAGCCGTTCCGGGGATCAAGAGGCTCAAAAAGGCAAAGGACTCGCCGAACGAGACTGCAAATATGATCGGACCGGCCCAAATAGCGTTCCGGCCTATGAAGGCAACGACATCGTGGATCATGCAGCACACATAAACAGCGTGCCTACGACATACAATGGGACGGCGCGCCCGCGAGGCGGATAATCTGCGGCATCACAGCGAAAAATCACGTTAATTCGCCGGCTAAAGGAAGCCCGCCCCCTTTTCACCGTCGTGCCGCGCGCATGGGAGTTGACTGTCCCTCTGCCAATACCTTTCATCCGTTTCGGCTCCATAAGGGCAACGTCTTGACGCGCGAAGTTTCAGACCCGGTCGGCACTCTTTCGGCTGCCCTGGCCAATGCTGCGAAGCTGCTGACGGTCAAGCCCGCACTGGCGGAAGAACAGGCGCGTGAGATTCTGAAGGCCGCTCCTGGAAACGGCCAAGCGCTGCTGCTGCTCGGCTCCGCCCTGCGGCGGCAACGCAAATTCACCAGTGCCCTGGATACATTGAAGTTGTTGGCGGAGACCGCGCCGAGGTTCGCGCCGGCCCAGTTTGAGTACGGTCTCACCCTGGCGGAAGCAGGCAATGGCAGTGAGGCGATCCGGACCCTGCAGCAGGCTGTGGCGCTGGAGCCCGGGCATGCTAGCGCCTGGCGCGTGCTCGGCGACCAGATGGCGCTGGCAGGCGATGACGAAGGCGCGGCCCAGGCCTATGCCCGCCACATTCAATCGTCGGTGAACGATCCGCAGCTGCGCGCCGCGGGTGAAGCGCTTTGCGAAAACAAGCTCGCCATCGCAGAACGCCTATTGCGCGCGTTCCTCAAGGAAAACCCCACCGACGTCTCCGCCATCCGCATGCTGGCCGAAACGGGCTCGCGGCTCGGCCGCTACGACGACGCCGAACATCTGCTTGCGCGCTGCATCGAACTGGCGCCCAGCTTCGTCGCCGCACGGCACAACTACGCTTCCGTCCTCTACCGGCAGAACAAGCCGCAGGAAACCATCGCGCAAGCCGACATCCTTTTGAAGAACGATCCGCGCAATCCCGGCTATCGCGCGCTAAAGGCGGCGGCCTTGGGCCAGATCGGCGAATACATCCGGGCCGTCGAGATTTATGACGACTTGCTGGCGAGCCATCCCGGTCAGCCCAAAGCTTGGATGAGCTACGGCCATGCGCTCAAAGCGCTCGGGCGACGCGACGAATGCGTTGCCGCGTACCGCCAGAGCATCGCGCTTCTTCCCAATCTGGGAGAAGCCTATTGGAGCCTGGCAAACCTCAAGACATTCCGGTTCACCGACGAGGACATCGCGGCCATGCGCGCGCAGCTGGCGCGCACGGATCTTCCGGAAGAAGACCGTTATCATCTCGATTTTGCGCTCGGCAAAGCGCTGGAAGACGCCGGCCGGTTCGAAGAGTCGTTCCGGCATTACGAAAAGGGAAATGCGCTGAGGCGCGCGGGGGGGCGCTACGACGCCGACGAATTTGCCGAACATGTCCGGCGGCTCAAGGCGCAATTCACTCCGGAATTTCTGCGGGACCTTTCGGGCGTTGGGTGCGGTGCGCCCGATCCGATTTTTATCGTCGGCCTGCCTCGCGCCGGTTCGACATTGCTGGAACAAATATTGTCGAGCCATTCCGTGATCGAAGGCACCATGGAACTGCCCGATATCATCGCGATCGCACGGCGTCTTGGCGGCAAGAAGAAGCGCAACGAAGCGTCGGCTTATCCGTCCGTTCTGTCCACGCTGGATCACGGGACGTTCACCGTCCTTGGCGAAGAATATCTCGAGCGCACGCGCATTCACCGAAAGCTAGGCCGTCCCCACTTCATCGACAAGATGCCCAACAATTTCGTGCATGTGGGACTGATCCATCTGATTCTTCCCAAAGCCAAGATCATCGACGCGCGCCGTCATCCGCTCGGCTGCTGTTTTTCCTGCTTCAAGCAGCATTTCGCGCGCGGTCAGGCCTTTACCTACAGCCTCGACGACATCGGCCGCTATTATGCCAGCTATATCGAGTTGATGGCGCATTACGACGCTGTGCTTCCGGGCCGCGTGCATCGCGTGATTTACGAGCAGCTCGTTGCCGACCCCGAGGAAGAAGTACGCAGGCTCCTCGCCTATTGCGGCCTGCCGTTCGAAGACGGTTGCCTGCGCTTTTACGAAAATGAGCGTGCCGTCCGCACGGCAAGCTCCGAGCAAGTGCGTCAGCCCATTTTCAAGGATGCCGTCGAGCATTGGCAGAATTTCGAGCCTTGGCTCGATCCGCTTAAGGCAGCGCTGGGGCGCGTGCTCAAACCTTACCCAGCTGCGCCCACTTTTTAAGCAGAAGCTTCCCATGCGTCATAATTAGGCATTCCCCATTGACGCCGCTGAGCGTTCGGCTGCTTAATTGTCACAAGAACATAACGAATCTCGGGGGACCGCAAGCGAAGGCTGGCGTCGGTTTGGCAGAGTTTAGAAAACGGGGGCGTTAATCCAAATGGGAAATTCGTCAGGTGGCGCGGTGCGCGCGCATCCAGTGCTTCTTACGGCGTTGTTGGCATCCAGCATGCTCACAACCGTCTCCGCGGCGGTTGCGGACGACAGTGGTGGGATCGAGACGATCATCGTCACGGCTCAGAAGCGCGCAGAAGATCTGCAGAAGGTTCCCATAAACGTCCAGGTGCTCACCTCTCAAAAACTCTCCCAGATGCACCTCACCGATTTCACCGACTTCGCCGAATACATGCCGAGCGTGACCTTCGCGGTCAGCGGCCAGGGCAGCAACGGCGGGCCGGGATTTGCTAACATCACCATGCGCGGCATCGCCAGCGACCAAAACGGCAATCACTCCGGTCCTCTTCCGACCGTCGGCGTCTATCTCGACGAACAGCCGATCACCACGATCGGCGGCACCCTCGATGTGCCTACCTACGACGTCCAGCGCGTGGAGGCTTTGTCGGGCCCGCAAGGCACGCTATACGGCGCGAGTTCGGAATCGGGCACCATCCGCATCATCACCAACAAACCGGACATGGATGCCTTTTCGGCGAATTACGGTATCGAGACGAACTCGGTCGATCACGGCGGGATCGGCTATTCCGGGCACGGGATGGTCAACATTCCGCTGGAGGACAACATCGCCGTTCGCATCGTGGCCTGGGACGAGCACGATGCCGGATACATCGACAATATTCACGGCACGCGCACCTACCCGACGTCGGGAGTGACGATCGACAACGCGGCCTTGGCGAAGAACGATTACAACACCGTCGACAAGATGGGTGGCCGTGCCGCGCTGGAGATCGATCTCGACGACAATTGGACGATCACGCCCACCATCATGGGGCAAGTCGAAAACTCGAAAGGCGTCTTTGCTTACGATCCGACGGTCGGGATGCTGCAGGTCAAGCATTTCTTCCCGGAATACGTTCATGACAAGTGGTACCAGGCCGCACTCACGGTGCAGGGCAAGATCAGCAATCTCGATGTGATCTACACTGGCGGTTACATGGACCGCGCGGTCAATTCGGAGGCCGACTACACGGATTATTCCTTCTGGTACGACACGCTCTACGGCTACGGCGCCTACATCACCGACAATTCCGGCAAGGTGATAGATCCGTCGCAGTACATCGTCGGCGTGGATCACTTTATCAAGGAAAACCACGAGTTCCGCATCTCGACGCCGAAAGACGATCGCCTGCGCGTGGTTGCCGGCGCGTTCTACGAGCGGCAGACGCACGATATCCTGCAAGACTACAAGATCAACGGCATCTCGGACGCGATCACCATTCCGGGCTGGCCGGACACGCTCTGGCTTACCAACCAGGTTCGCGTGGATCGCGACTATGCCTTGTTCGGCGAGCTGTCCTACGACATTCTGCCGAGCGTCACGGCGACGGCCGGCATCAGGCTTTTCGAGGCCGACAATTCGCTTAGAGGGTTTTTCGGCCTGGCCGAGGGGTATAGTTCCCATACCGGCGTATCGCAGTGCCCGGCGCCGCATCCGACCGTCGCCACGGCCCCTTTCCACAGCCTGCCCTGTCTCAACCTCAACGCCCGTGTCAGGCAAACCGGCGAGACGCATAAATTCAATCTCACTTGGCATGTCGACGACGACCGCATGCTGTACGCCACCTATTCGACCGGCTTCCGCCCGGGCGGCGTTAACCGGCGCAGCGAGTTCGCACCGTATAAGTCCGATACGCTGACGAACTACGAGGTCGGCTGGAAGACGAGCTGGAACGATAACCGGGTGCGCTTCAACGGCGCGATCTATCTCGAAAACTGGAAGGACTTCCAGTTCCCGTTCCTTGGACCCAATTCGCTGACCATCATCGCCAATGGCGGCCAGGCGCAGGTCAAGGGTGCAGAGTTCGATCTGACGTGGCTGCCGGTCGACAACCTGACGCTGACCGGCGCGGGCGCCTATAACGACGCCCACCTGACCGCGGATTATTGCGGCACCTTCGCGGGAGGCGTCGTCGTCACCTCGTGTCCGGGCACGGCGCAAGCGCCCAAGGGCACGCAGCTGCCCATCACGCCGAAATGGAAGCTCAACGCCACGGCGCGTTATGAATTCATGATCGGCGACCTCAACGCGCATGTGCAGGGCTCGCTTGTCCACCAAAGCGGTACTTGGCCCGATCTGCGCATTGCGGAACGCACGCTGCTTGGACAATCGCGCGCCTATACGATGTTCGATTTCACGACGGGCGTGGAACGGGACAATTGGACGCTGGAACTGTACGTGAAGAACCTGACCGACGAGCGAGCCCAGCTTGGCCGATATGCGGAGTGTACGCCGGGCGTTTGCGGCTACGAGACGTATATCCTGACCAGCCAGCCGCGCACCATTGGGTTGACTTTCGGGCAGAAGTTTTAGCGTGTCATCCGAACTCGAAGGCTGAAAAGCCTTTGGCGGAAACGTCGATCTTCAACGGCCGAGTCATCGGCGGAAAGGCACGCGCTGTGCAATTGGCGCGTTCGCAGACGCGGCAGGTTATGCCGGTGGGTGTAACCGCCTCTGCGTCCGAAAGATCGAGCCCGTCGCCGTACACGACCTGCTTCGCATGGGAAATTTCGCAGCCCAGGCTGATCGCTAACTTGCGTGTGTTGAGCGGATGCCGTCCGCGGATGGAATCGACAGTCCGCGAGATGGTGAGATAGCGGGTCCCGTCGGGCAGTTCCACGGGCTGAACGATCGTCTCGCCCGGATTCGCAAAGGCGTCATGCACGCGCCACCGCGGACAGGTGCCGCCGAACCGGGCGAAGGGAAAGCCGGCCGCCGAGAAGCGTTTCGAAACGTTGCCGGCATTGTCCAGACGCAACAGAAAGAACGGCACGCCGCGGCGCTCGCTTCGCTGCAATGTTGTCACGCGGTGCGCCGCCTGCTCGATGCTTGTGCCGAAGCGTCCGGCCAGCACGTCGAGGTCGTATCGCAGCGATATGGCGGCCTCGACGAATTTCTTGTAGGGCATCATCAGGGCGCCCGCGAAATAGTTCGCCAATCCGATACGGAACAACCGGTTCGCGTCTTCGCTGCTCAGTTTCGCTTCCGCGACCAGCCAGTCGAGCTCTCCGCCGTAGGATAGCAGAGCGACCTGCACAGCCGTCTGAAAGACGCGCCCCGAAACGGACAGCATCTCCGATAGGAAGAGCCGCCGGTTGTGCCGGTCAAAGCGGCGCTGATGATCCGGCATCGCGTGGATGGGAAGAATTGTCACGCGAACCTGATGAAGGTCGAGTAGATAGGTCCGCAGCGCGTGGAAGAGATCGTCCGTCGTTCCCAGCGACGTGTGAAGAGTTTCCGCGGCCAGATCGAGCGACGGAATATAATTGTGTTGAGCGTGGAAATAGTCGCGAACCTCCTCCACCGGGAAGCGTTCATCCTGCAGTGGAAGCGGCTGAGCGTCGGCGGAATCGGCATCCAATCCCGGTTGTTTGTGCGCCCGCGCCTTGCGGTAAGCGTCGTAAAGCGACGCGAACGCGGCGGCAATATCGGGATAGCCGTTGACGATATCGGTGATCACCGCGGAAGGAGGCATTTTCCGGAACACCGGATCGGCAAAGATCTCCGCCAACTCCGCCGCGCGTTTTGCCTCCCGGTCGCCGCGCAATTCCTTCAGGTCAAGGTCGTAGATGCTGGCGAGCTTCAACACCAGCTGTGTCGTTAATGGCCGTTGATTCCGTTCGACGAGATTGAGATAGCTCGCCGAAATGCCGAGATCCTTCGCCATGGCCACCTGGCTCAACCCGCGCGACATGCGCAAATGGCGAACGCGCTGTCCGGCGAATACTTTCCGCTCCGTCATTTTTTGTCCTTCACAAAATTTACAAACTTGCCACCAATTCTGTAAGAGTAGCGACAATTCGACACATTTCGTGTGCTTTGATCGTTGAACCTGCGTGTCTGCTTTGTAAAGACTGTCAAAGAAGCAAATGCGCGGTGTGTTATGACCGGAACAGGACGCAGCGACGGAAACATTCTCATTACCGGCACGAGCGCTGCGCAAGCTGCCGTTCTGACCGACGATGCTCTCGCTTTTCTCACCGGACTACAGCGTTCGTTTAACGCGCGCCGCCGCGCGCTGCTCGAAAGCCGGGCCGCGCGTCAGACGCGTCTGAACGCCGGCACAGAGCAACTCGATTTTCTGTCCGAGACCGCCGATATCAGGCGGACCGCATGGACGGTGGTGCCGCCGCCAAACGACCTTGTTGACCGCCGCGTCGAGATCACTGGCCCTGTTAACGCGAAGACGATCATCAATGCGCTGAATTCCGGTGCCTCGGCCTTCATGGCGGATTTCGAAGATGCCTCGTCGCCGATGTGGCACAACATGGTCGAGGGCCAATCGAACCTCGTCCGCGCGGTGCGGCGCACCTTGAATTTCGCCGACGAGACGAGCGGCAAACGCTATACGCTCAACGACGAAACGGCGGTGTTGCTGGTGCGTCCGCGCGGTTGGCACATGGAAGAAGCGCATCTGCTGATCGACGGCGAACCGATGTCAGCCTCGCTGTTCGACTTCGGATTGTTCGTTTTCCACAACGCGCACGAGCTTCTGGCGCGCGGCAGCGGCCCCTATTTCTATCTTCCGAAGCTGCAAAGCCGTCACGAAGCCGCGTTGTGGCGCGATGTCTTTCTTGCCGCCGAAAGAACGCTTGATCTTCCGCGCGGCAGTATCCGGGCGACGATCTTGATCGAAACCCTGCCCGCGGCCTTCGAGATGGACGAAATACTCTACGAAATGCGCGAGCATATCGTCGGCCTGAATTGCGGACGCTGGGACTACATTTTCTCGATGATCAAGACGCTCGGCCGGCGCGCAGATTTCGTCGTGCCGGATCGCGCGCTGGTGACCATGACTTCGCCTGCGCTGTCGGCCTATAGCAAGCTACTGATCAAGACCTGCCATCGCCGCGGCGCGCATGCCATGGGCGGCATGGCCGCGCAGATTCCGATCCGGGGCGATGAAGCAGCCAATGCCTTGGCGCTGGAGAAGGTCGAAGCAGACAAAGAGCGCGAAGCACGCGAAGGTCACGACGGAACTTGGGTTGCTCATCCGGGCCTCATCCCGACGGCACTGGCCGCCTTCAACGCAGTGATGCCCGGCGCCAATCAAGTACAGCGGCTGCGCGATGACGTCGAGGTGAGCGCGGCCGATCTGACACGCCGACCCGAAGGCAGCGTTACCGAACAAGGTCTGCGACACAATATTCGCGTCGGGATCCAATACATCGCAGCTTGGCTGGACGGCCAGGGTTGCGTGCCGCTTTACAATCTCATGGAGGACGCGGCCACCGCCGAGATTTGCCGCGCGCAGATCTGGCAGTGGCGGTTGCACGGTGTGCGGCTGGACAGCGGCCGCATCGTGACCGGCGAACTCCTGAAAGCGATCATCGGCGAGGAAGTGGCTGTGCTACCCCCCCATGTCTACAGCCGGCAGAGTCTGGAGGATGCCCGTAACCTCTTCTTGGACCTGTGCCTCGCCGATGACATCGAACCTTTCCTGACCACGCCCGCCTACCGCCGTCTTTTGCAGACAGAAGAGCAATCCCGGAGGACAACGTGACCAGCTTTTCCGATCTGATTCCGTCGGCTCCGCATGGCCGCTTCGATGGCATCACGCGGCCTTATGAGGCCGCGGAGGCCGAGCGCCTGCGCGGCTCGTTGGCGCTGCGCTACACGCTGGCGGAGTGCGGCGCGAATCGACTCTGGGAGTTGCTTCATTCGGGAAACCATGTGGCCACGCTCGGGGCGCTCTCCGGCAATCAGGCCATGCAGATGGTCCGCGCCGGTTTGAACGCGATCTATCTGTCCGGCTGGCAGGTTGCCGCGGACGCCAACACCGCCGGTGCGATGTATCCCGATCAGAGCCTTTATCCGGCAAACTCCGGCCCCGAGCTGGTCCGGCGCATCAACCGCACCTTCCAGCGCGCCGACCAGATCGAGCATGCAGAGGGCAAGCGCAGCGTCGACACCTGGTTCGTGCCGATCCTCGCCGACGCCGAAGCCGGCTTCGGCGGACCGCTCAACGCCTTCGAGATCATGAAGGCCTATATCGAAGCCGGCGCCGCTGGCGTTCATTTCGAGGATCAGCTCGCCTCGGAAAAGAAGTGCGGCCATCTTGGCGGCAAGGTTCTGATCCCGACCGCGGCGCACGTCCGCAATCTTTGCGCGGCGCGCCTCGCCGCCGATACGATGGGCGTGCCGACATTGATCGTCGCCCGTACGGATGCCGAGGCGGCCAAGCTCATCACCTCGGATATCGACGAACGCGATCGTCCGTTTATTCGCAAGGATCAGCGCACGCGCGAAGGCTTCTATCATTTGCGCAACGGAGTCGAGGCGTGCATCGCGCGCAGCATTTCCTACGCGCCCTATGCCGACGTCTTGTGGTGGGAGACGTCCAAGCCCGATCTTGCCGACGCGCGCCGCTTTGCCGAAGCGGTGCATAAGGCGTTCCCCGGAAAGCTGTTGGCCTACAACTGCTCGCCGTCGTTCAACTGGGCCGCCAATCTCGACCGTGACACCATCATCCGCTTCCAGCACGAATTGTCGGCGATGGGCTACAAATTCTTGTTTGTGACCCTCGCGGGCTTCCACCAGCTCAATCACGGAATGTTCGAACTGGCGCGCGGCTACCGCGATCATGGCATGGCGGCTTACGCGCTGCTGCAGCAGGCGGAATTCGCAAGCGAAGTGCACG
>JAGWVX010000505.1 GCA_018970685.1 Alphaproteobacteria bacterium
ATATCATTTTTGAGGTATATCAAAAATGAGTTGGAAGGTTATCTTTGTGAATGAAAGAGCGGAGGTTGAGGTCAAGGCGTTGCCGATGGACATGCAGGCGCGGTTTGCCCGCTTGACGGATATGTTTCGCAACAACGGCCCTGTTGGCATGCGCGAGCCCTAAGCGAAGCATTTGATCGGCAGACTTTGGGAGCTGCGTTTGAAGGGGCGCGACGGCATCGCGCGGTCGATTTACGTAACCGCGAGCGGTCAGCGCGTCGTGGTGCTACGGACGTTCGTCAAGAAGACAGAGAAGACGCCGGCACGAGAACTGGAAATTGCCTGGGCGCGTGCGAAGGAGATACCGGAATGAGAAGCGTGGAAGCCTGGAAGCGGAAGATGTTGAAGAATCCCGCCTTCAAGAAGGAATACGACGCGCTGGAAGAGGAATTCGCGCTGGTCAACGAACTGATCGGTGCGCGGGCCCGCGCCAAGCTCAGTCAGGAGGAAGTTGCACGCCGCATGGGCACCTCGCAATCCGCGGTGGCGCGCATGGAAGGCGGCCACACACCGTCTCTGACATCGCTGAAAAAATACGCTCGCGCCACGGGGCACAAGGTGAAAATCAAGCTGTCGAAGGTGGGATAGACGGGGTGCGCTCAATGGATCGACGCAACACATTCGCTAAATCGCTCCGCTGGGGTCTGGAAGTCCAGCGTTTTCCGCGGACGCTCGTTGAGTTCTCGGGCAATCTGGTTGAGTTGGGCTTGGGAGTAAGGCGCCAGGTCTGTGCCGCGGGGCAGATATTGGCGTAGGAGGCGATTGGTGTTTTCGTTCGAGCCGCGCTGCCAGGGGCTTTGAGGATCGCAGAAGTAGACGGCGATGTCGGTTTCCAGGGTGAAGCGCTGATGGCCGGACAACTCTGTGCCGCGATCCCAGGTCAATGACCGGTAAAGTTCGCGCGGCAGGTGGTGGGCTTGTTTGATCAGGGCATTGATCACGGTCTGTGTTTCGCGGTTGGCAATCTTGGCGAGCATGACATAGCGCGAGTGCCGTTCGACCAAGGTGACGATGTTGCTGTTCTTGGAACCACAGAGCAGATCGCCTTCCCAATGGCCCGGCACAGCGCGATCCTCGGCTTCGGGCGGGCGCTGGCTGATCGAGACCGCATTGGGGATGTGGCCTCGCTCTTGTCCTTTCGCCGTCGCATGGCGCGAGCGCCGGATTGGCCTGTGGCTGCGCAAATAGAGCTGCAGCTCCTTTTTCAGCACGCCGCGGGCCTGCACATAGAGGCTGCGATAGATGGTTTCGTGAGACACCTGAGCGTTCTCGTCTCCTGGATGTGCACGCTTGAGCCAGCCGGCGATCTGCTGCGGCGACCAGTTGCGTTGCAGCTTTGCCGCCACGATCTCGCAGAGCTGACCATGCGTCGCCAATTTACACGGCTTCGGGCGCAGCGCCTTCTTCCAGGCACGCTTATCGGCAGCGGCTGCCCGATACCGCCGGGGCCCTCCGTTGCGCGCCAGTTCCCGGCTCACAGTGGAAGGGGCTCGGCCCAGCGCCGCCGCCATCGCCCGTACCGTCCGGCCCGCCACCACGCCGCGCGAAATCTCTTCGCGCTCGGCCAAGGTCAGCGCCAGCCGGGATCGTCGCCTGGCCGCAGGTTTGATCCCGCCGGTCGGCTTTATGTGATTGAATATACAAGACGACGGCTTGCCGAACACACGGCCAATGGCCTTCAGCGCCTCGCCTCGTTTCCAACGCTCCCAAAGCTCAGTGATCTGGGCTGAAGTAAATCCAACCCGGTGATACGGCTTCCTCATCGCTGTCGCTCCACGTCCTTGGTCTAAGGTACGTGTTGCAGCGACCGATTGAACTCACGG
>JAGWVX010000078.1 GCA_018970685.1 Alphaproteobacteria bacterium
CTCTACGACCTGCTGACGGCCTATGCGACCGAGCGGGTAAAGAAGATGCGCGGCAAGACCTATAAGCCGCCCATGCCGCCGGTGCTTCTCATCGAGGAGGCCCGTGAGCGCTTGGAGCGGATGCTTGGCCGGATACCCGACTGGAGCGGCCTATCGAGGCTATTGCCTTTCGACTGGCAAGGGGGGCAAAGGCGGCGTTCGGCGCTTGCGAGTACGCTTCTGGCCTGCCTAGAACTTGCCAGAGACGGCCGCGTCGAGATTCGGCAAATGGGGCCGTTCGAAGAGATATTTATCCGGGACCGTGGCAGCGAGGCCTTAGCATGAACCGCGTATTGCGTCTTAGAGAAGCCTTGGCGGAAGCGATCGCCGATGACGGCATCGTCACAAGGGCGGAAAGGGTAGAAGATGCCGTGTCCGGCGTAAACATAGAACATCTGCGGATGACTGAGGCGCTTCTGTTCGCGGCGTCCGAGCCATTGGACGAAGCTTCGCTTGCCTCGTCGTTGCCCGAGGGCACCGATGTGACCGGCATCCTTAAAGAACTTCAACACATCTACGAAGGTCGTGGTGTAACCCTCACTTTCGTCGCGGAAAAATGGCAGTTCCGTACGGCTCCGGATCTGGCCTTTTTGCTGCGCCGGGAGAAGCCTGAGCAGAAGCGTTTGTCACGCGCAGCCATCGAGACACTGGCCATCATCGCATACCACCAACCGGTAACCAGGGCCGAGGTTGAAGATATCCGTGGCGTAGCGTTGTCCAAAGGCACAGTGGACGCCCTCATGGAACTCGGTTGGGTTAGAATTCGAGGCCGCAAGCGCACGCCCGGCCGGCCGGTGACCTATGGCACGACAGAAGCCTTCCTTGTTCAATTTGGCTTGGAAAGCGTCAACCATCTTCCGGGGGTAGATGAATTGAAGGCTGCGGGCTTTCTGGAAGCTGTGCCGCCATCTGGCTTCGACGTGCCAACGCCGAGCGACGAGCTCGGCCCCGATGAGGATCCTTACGATGGCGAAGAAGCTGGCGATTTGGCAACCGGCGCGGCTGATCCCTTCACGCCAGCTTCGTCGGAGAGCTGATCGCCCTCGTTGACCTTTGTCCCCGTTGCGCCAATATGCTCCTTACAGGGGCGTAGGGCCGCGCGAGGCGCGGCTTGGCGGAGGAGCAGACGATGAAAATCGTTCTGAGCGCGTTGGTTTTTGCCCTGGTTATCGCGGCGGCCGTTGGCCAACAGGCCCGTGCCGGCGACGCGAGACAAAGCGAGCCGGTCAAACGCAATAGCATATGCATCGATCCGGGACACATCGATCATCTCTCTTATCCTGACGACAAGACGATCCTTTTCCACATGTGGGCCGGGCGCGTGAAGATTTGGCGTAACGACCTTCCTTACGCCTGTCCCGGGTTGAAATTCGAGCAGGGGATCGCCTACGAAGTTCGCGGCGGCGCGATTTGTTCGAACATGCAGGTGGTTTACGTGCTGCGGCGCTGGACGCCATGCATGCTCGGCAACTTCACACCTTATGCGCCGCCGGAGAAGAACGTTGATCACCGCTAGAACGGCCGATCATCTGAATTGTTGTACAGGAGTCAAATACGATGAGACTAGCGCTGAGTGGTATTGCCTGTGCGGTCGCTCTGTTGACCGTGGTGCCATCTGTGAATGCCGAACCGCCGGCGGCGAATAACGTTTGTCTCGATGCCGGGAATATCGATCACTATTCTTTTCCCGACGACAAGACGATCCTTTTCCATATGAACGGCGGAAAAGTTCGGATATGGCGTAACGATCTGCCGCGCGCATGCCCGGGGCTCAAATTCGAGCAAGGAATCGCACTTGAGATCCGCGGGGGCATGATCTGCTCGAACATGCAGGTCGTTTATGTCTTGCGCCGCTGGACGCCGTGCTTCTTGGGAGCCTTTACGCCCTATACGCCGCCGCCCAAGGATGAAATGAGCGGCCGCGACAAGAGCAATGGCGACCGTCACTAGGTTTTAGGTCAGGGCGCCGGCGCGGAATAGCTCATGCCACGTCCTCGTTTGCCGCGAGGCCGTGGAAAGCGGCGGTGCGGCCTAATCCTCGAGTTCGATGACCACCGCTTCGCTGTTCTCCAGCGCGATCGCTAGCGATCCGTTTCGCAAGGCAATGGCGTCGTTGCCGAAAACCTCGGCCCGCCACCCTTGTAAGGCGGCGACACCATCATCGTCGCCCGCGGCCAGCCGCTCGATGTCATGAGCATTAGCGATTAACCGCGGAGCAACACGAGCCTCTTCGGCTCTCAACCTGAGCAACGTTTTGAGCAGGTCAACGACGGCCGGCGACGGTTCGCGTTTGCGTCGATGCGGTTGGCTTCCCTCCTGAACCTCGGGTGGCGTCGCATTCTTGCTTTTTTCGATGACGCCGAGAAGGCTTTTCCCCAGGCGCGACGCGGCGAAACCCTTGGGCATCGAGCGGATGCGTTCCAATGCTTCGGCTCCATCGGGCGGATTGGAGGCGATTTCGAGCAGCACATCGTCCTTCAGAACGCGATTCCGGGGAGTATCGCGAGTTTGCGCTTCGCGCTCGCGCCATGCGGCGACCGCGGCGAGGGTGGCGAGAAAGCGCTTGTTGTTGGTGCGCGGTTTCAAACGCTTCCAAGCGTGAGCGGGGTCGAGCGCGTACAATTCTTCGCTTTTTAGTGCGGCGATCTCTTCCGCCACCCAGCTTTCACGTTTGCTCTTTGCGATCTGCGCCGACAGCGCCTCATAGATCGTGCGCAGATGTGTCACGTCGGCCAACGCATATTCGAGCTGGCGCTTGGTCAACGGGCGACGTGCCCAGTCCGTGAAGCGTGCGGATTTGTCGACCTCGGCGTGTGCAATCTTGCGCGCCAGCGTTTCGTACGAGGCGGCCTCGCCGAAGCCGCACACCATTGCGACGATCTGCGTGTCGAACAGCGGATCGGGGATAACACGGCCGCGATGCCAGAAAATTTCTATGTCTTGACGGCCGGCGTGCAACACTTTGACGATATGAGGGTCCTTGAGCAGGACAAAAAAAGGCGCGAGGTCGAGATCATCCGCCTGAGGATCGACGATGGCCGCGATCCCCGGGGCGGCAATCTGCAGAAGGCAGAGCTTGGGCCAGTAGGTGGAGTCGCGCATGAACTCCGTGTCGAGCGCGATGTAAGGTGCGCCCTTCAACTCGGCCGCCAGCGCCTTCAAATCCGCCGTGGTTTCCACAATCCTCATCGGACCGTGATAGCGGATTCGGGCGTGTGTCGCGCCCGAATTTACGCAAAACGCCTAAAATTCACCGTGCCGACAGGCCTACCGTACGTCCTGGCATGCCGGCCGCGTCGAAATAGCGCGTCAAGCCGACTTCCTCGACCTCCAGGACCGTGCGGAAACCGTTGGCGGCCGCCGGCGAGACGAGCCGCTGGCGGGTCACTTTTGGCATTTTTCCGCCTCTTAAGGCCTCGGTGACCACCCGGCCCTTGAGCGTGCCGGGACCGGCCAAGTCGATGCCCAGGATATGAGCCATCGTGGGGGCCACATCGACGTTTCCAACGGGTGCTGTGTCGTTGAACCCGGCTTTGAAATCTGGTCCGATCGCGGCCATAAAATTGCGGGTGTCGGCGCGGCTCGGGCTGCCGTGCATACCCTGGCCGGTCTGCAGGCCGGTATCGGCGATCTCCGCCGTGCACATCTGTTCGCCAAGTTTGCAGCCCTTCGCCACGAAGGAGCGGAAGCCGATCACGATATCCGGCTGCGGCACCGACGCGTGACCAATTAGATTTACGTCACTCATCGGCAGCGCCCCGGCGAAATCCTTGGCATCGCCGCTCTTGAACAGCGCATCGTTGACGAACAGTGCTCCGACATACGGTGTGTCAAGCAGCTTGTCGAAAATGCGCTTGGCCGTTGTACGCTTGTCCGCACCGTCGGGAACATAGATAAAGTCCGAACCGCCGTTCGCTGCCACCATCGCCATCGGGTGATCGAGGGAGAGTCCGATAACGGCGTCGCCGTTCTGCGGCCGCATGCCGTTTTCGACGTCCAGCTGTTGGTTCTCTTGTGCCGGATCATAAACGTTCTGATCGCCGAGCCATTTCGCGATGTCGAGCGCAACGAAACCGGCGGCAAGCATACTGCGCTCTAAAGCTCCATCAGGTGTCGGTATGCCTTTGGCGATGGTTGAGAAGCCGTGGTCGGCGACCACAAAGACGTCGGTGTTATCCGCCATGCCCCATTGCTTCAGGGCGTCCATAATTCCTTTGAGGTCGCTGTCGGCGTTGTAGATGGCGGCGCGTGCGTCTACGCCGTTGATGCCGGGGACGAGAGTTCCGACGCTGTCGGTCGCGGCATGCTGCGTGGTATCCGGATCACGCGACCAGAACAGCATAGCGAAAGGCTTGCCGGAGTTCTTCAGATCGGGGATCAGCGCCTGCGTCGTCACCGACAAGAGATAGGCCTGCTGCGTGAAATTGGGTGCGCTGGTAAACGGGGGCGCACCGGCGCCTGTGGCGCCGAAGGCATCCGACGCAAGCTGATCGTGCAATGTCGTGCTCATAGTCGGCGTGCCATCAAGATTTTTGGGGTGATTGGTCGATTCGTCGATAAAGATGCCGAAAGGGCCATCGACGTCGTCATTCCTGCTGTCGAGTGCGGACAGCCACTGGACCGCCAACGGTCCTTTCTTGCCTACCAGGATGATCTCGTATCCCGCAGCCCGAGCCGCCTGCATGAGCGTCGTTTGGCCCATATAGCCGTTGCCGAAATGGCCCTTGACGGTGCGCAAAATGCAATCGTCCTCCAGAAACGTCAGCTTTACGGCTGCTCCCAAGCGGCACTGAATGGGAAATCCAAGATACAGCGTGTTGGCGTAATCCCCGGTGTCGCCCAGGAAGTGGCCCGTGGCGATGGCCGAGGCGTTGGCGGTGGTCAGCGTCGGATAAACAGCGTGGCTGTTGGAGAAGTCGACACCGTCGCGGCGGATCTTCGCCATGGTGGGGGCGGTTTCGGGCGTCACACTGGAGTAGCGCAACCCGTCCGCGACGAAGATCACCACGTTGCGTTTGGGACCCGCGAAGGCGGGCAGGACGGCAACCAGGCATAAAATCGCGGCCAGAGCGAAGCGCTGGAGTGTCATAGCTTTGGAATCCTTCGGAAAAGACGGTGGAGCCTAAGCGCTCTTTGCGACAGTTAAAGCATAATCGGAACGCAGATTCGGGCCTTGACCGAGCACCCCCGAAGCCGCCACATACCGCACTTTTTGAAGGAACTATCATGCATCCCTATCGCACCCACACCTGTGGCGAATTGCGCAAACAGCACGTCGGCAGCCATGTGCGCTTGTCCGGCTGGGTGAACCGGCGGCGCGACCATGGCGGGCTTCTATTCATTGATTTGCGCGACCATTACGGCGTGACCCAATGCGTGATCGAGCCGGACGCACCCGCTTTTGGCGAAGTCGATAAAGCGCGCTCGGAGTGGGTTATGACGTTAACCGGTTCTGTGGTCGCCCGGACCGAGGATACCGTAAACAAAGACCTCCCCACCGGCGAGATCGAGCTGCGGATTGAAGACGTAGCAGTGCAGGGGATGGCGGCCGAACTGCCGCTGCCGGTGTTCGGCGACCTGGACTATCCTGAGGACACACGGCTGAAATACCGCTTCCTGGATCTGCGGCGCGAGCGGCTGCACCGCAATATTACCCTTCGTTCCAAGGTAATTTCGTCGATCCGCCGACGGATGATCGAGCAGGGCTTTACCGAATTCCAGACGCCCATCCTGACGGCCAGCTCGCCTGAGGGCGCCAGGGATTTCCTGGTGCCGTCGCGCATCCATCCGGGCAAATTCTATGCTCTGCCGCAGGCTCCCCAGCAGTTCAAACAGCTGATCATGGTGGCCGGCTTCGACCGGTACTTCCAGATCGCGCCGTGTTTCCGGGACGAGGACGCTCGCGCCGACCGTTCGCCCGGCGAGTTCTATCAGCTCGACTTAGAAATGAGCTTTGCCACGCAAGATGATGTTTTTGCTGCGGTTGAGCCGGTTCTTCACGGAGTTTTCGAAGAGTTCGCCGAGGGTCGCATAGTGTCGCCGGCGCCGTTCCCGCGGATCACCTACGACGAGGCCATGCTCAAATATGGTGTGGATAAGCCGGACCTCCGCAACCCTATCATCATCGCCGATGTTTCCAGTGTCCTCGGGCGCGAAGATGTAGCCTTCAAGGCATTCAAGGACAAGACGGTGAGGGCAATACCGGCGCCAGGGGCCGCCAATCAGCCGCGCTCTTTCTTCGACAAACTCAATGACTGGGCGCGAACGGAGATGGGCGCGCCAGGACTAGGCTATATCGTGTTTGAAGACGATGGTGGGGCGCTCACCGGGCGGGGGCCGATTGCGAAGTTCATCCCGCCGGCGGCCTTGGCGGAGATGGCTGCGAAAGCAGCGGTGAAAGCCGGCGACGCGCTGTTCTTCTCAGCTGATACCAAAGAAGACAGGGCTGCAGTGCTGGCGGGCGCGGCACGCATCCGTATCGGCCGCGAACTCGGGCTCATCAAGGAAGGTGAATTCAAGTTCTGTTGGATCGTCGATTTCCCGATGTACGAATGGAACGAAGACGAGAAGAAGATCGACTTCTCGCATAACCCGTTCTCCATGCCGCAGTTCGACCGGAAGAGGTTCCTTGCGCTCGATCCGGCGGACCATGACACCATCGAAGGCATTAAGGCGTACCAGTACGACATCGTCTGCAATGGCGTCGAGTTGTCGAGCGGCGCCATACGCAACCACGATCCCGATGTGATGCTGAAGGCTTTCGAAATTGCGGGTTACGCCCGCGAGGAAACCGAACAGAAATTCGCAGGCATGCTGAACGCATTCCGTTACGGCGCGCCGCCGCATGGCGGCACGGCACCCGGCATCGACCGCATCGTGATGCTGATCGCCGGCGTCGAGAACTTGCGAGAAGTTACCATGTTTCCGATGAACCAGCAGGCGCAGGACCTGATGATGAACGCGCCGAGCGAGGCATCCTTGAAGCAATTGCGAGAGCTGCATATCCGTGTAGTGTTGCCGGAAGGCAAGTAGTTTAGCCTGTTTCTTTGGCGACAATTGCGGAGGGCGAAAGGTGGCCCGCCAAGAACTGGGCGGACCGACGTCAAGTGGCCGCAAGCCTCGCCAGCTTCAATACCGTGTTCCAATTGCGGGCCGTGCGCGCGATGCCGCGGAATAGGGCATTGCCGGACTGCAACACGGTCTGCACGTCGTCGAAGTCGAAAAACGATATGAAGGCCCGAAGGTCGGCCATCGCGAGCTTATCACCGCCGCCCATGTTGATGCCTCGCAAAAGAGCGACGAAGGCCGTCATAACGGCATCTTGCGGCGGGCATTGGCCCGTCGCCAAACGAAAAGCTGGCCCAAGAGGGCACGGTCTTTGTTTTGCCCGCGCGGTTTTAGTTCAGCTTATCGGATAGCTCTTTGATGCTGTCGCCGATCAAGGCAGCGGCACGTTTTTCATCAACGCGCGCGGCAATCAGCTTTTCGGCGGCGGCAGTGGCCGTATCCGCGGCTAATCCCTTGATTTCAGCCAGCGCTGCAGCCTCGGCCTGCTCGATTTTGTCTTTTGCCATTTGAGCGCGGCGATCGATTTGCGCCCGCAACTGCGCGCGCATGTCTTTGCCGAAACGGTCGGCCTCCGCCTTGGCCTCGGCGATGATGGCCGCCGCTTCGCTCTCCGCCTGTGAAGCTTTCTGGACATAGCCGGCCAAAATTGCAGCAGCTTCTTCGCGCAGGCGCTTTGCTTCGTCGAGTTCATTGGCAATGGCTGCCGCGCGCTCATCCAGCATCTTTGCCAGCATGCCGGGGACGCGCAGCCGCAGGAAGATCGTGATAACGACAGCCAGTCCGACCGCCACCCAGAATTCAGGATTTTGAAACAGCGTCATCGTGATACCTGGAACCTCAGCGCGATGGATGACGAGAAGAAATATGATCGATCCCACCGTCAGCGAGGACGCGGCGGTACGAAAAGTCGACATGACGCTCCCTCCCCATCGTCAGGCGCCCAATGCCTTAACGGCCGCCTCGGCCTCTTGCGGGGAAATCGTATCCCCAATCAGGCGCACGACAATAGCCGCGGCGGCATCTTGCGCCGCGATTGTGACATGTCGTGCAGCTTCCTGGCGCATGGCGGCGATCCTGGCCTCCGCCTTGGCTGTGGTTTCTTGGGCCTCGGCCTCCGCAGCAGCCTTGGATTTTTCAACGTCGTCCATGACTTGCTTGCGGTTTTCTTCGGTCACCTTCTGGGCCCGGCTGCGAGCCGATGCCAGTGCCGATTGGTACGATTCTTCCGCCGACTCGGCCTCTTTCCGATGTTTCTCGGCCGTCCCCAAATCGTTGGCTATCCGTGCCTTGCGCTCACCGATTACCCCGCCGATACGCGGGCCGGCAACTCGCCACAATACCACGAACAAAACGGCAAACGTCACCGCCAGCCACAACAACTGGCTCGGATAGGTTCCCGTATCGAACGGCGGGAATACGCCGCCCTGTTGCGAAGGAACTGTTGTCCCAACAGTGGTGACCGGTTCTGCCATGTGACGATCAAGTAAACAGGATGATGAGTGCAATCACCAGCGCATACAAACCGGTTGCCTCGCAGAGCGCGAAGCCCAGCAGCAGGTTGGTGAACTGGGTCGGTGCGGCTGCGGGATTGCGCAAGGCGCCCTGCAGGTAGCCGCCAAAGACGATGCCGATGCCGTTACCGGCGCCGGCAAGCGCGATGCAGGCGAGACCCGCGCCAATCATTTTTGCCGAATGAAGATCCATGTGGAAACGCTCCTTGATTTTCAGTGTTGATCGTGAAGATGCAGGGCCTCGTTCAGATAGATGCAGGTAAGAACCGCAAAGACATAGGCCTGCAGGAATGCAACGAGCAGCTCAAGCGTGACGATGAAAATGATGAATAGCATCGGTGTGACCGACAGCGCGACCAAGATACCCCCCGCGCCGCCCAGGGCAATTACGAAGCCTGCGAACACCTGCAACATCGTATGGCCCGCCATCATGTTGGCGAACAGACGGACGGAAAGACTGACGAGGCGCGTCAGGAACGAGATAACCTCGATGGGGACCAGCAGCGGGAGAAGGTACCACGGCGCTTTTGGCACAAAGAGCTTGAGAAAGCCGAAACCGTGTTTGGCGAAGCCGACAACGACCACCGTGAGCATGACCAGCACGGTCAGTGCGAAGGTGACGATGATCTGGCTGGTCACCGTGAAGGCGCCGGGGACCAAGCCGAAGAAATTCGACAACAACACGAACATGAAGATCGAGAACACGAACGGGAAGAATACCAGCCCGTCTTCGCCCGCCGTCGAACGGATCATGCCGCCGACGAATTCGTAGGACAGTTCCGCCATCGATTGCAGGCGCGACGGCACAAGGCGGCGCTGCGAGATGGCGAACAGCAGGAATAGCGAGGCCGTAGCCACCACAACGCACATGAACAAAGATTCGTTGGTGAACGAAATGTCGTAGGGACCGATGTGCAGCGGCACGATCGGCTTCACCTCGAATTGCTCCATGGGGTTCATCGCCACGGGGTTATTTCTCCACGTCCTTTGCCGATATCTCGGCGTTCAATTCCTTTGCCGCCGCCATCACATTGCGGATTCCCGCCATGGCGCCCAGCACGAACATCACAACCATCCCCCACGGGC
>JAGWVX010000079.1 GCA_018970685.1 Alphaproteobacteria bacterium
CTTGCGGATCAGCCAGCCCGAGCCGTAGCGCAGGCCGACGACGAATGCGCCGGAACCTTCGTTGCCTTTGATGTAGGCGTCGGGTTGGCCCAGATCGTGGAAGATGTGCTGCACCGCCTTGGCGACCGCTTCGGTGGTAACGCCGAAAAAGTCCGCAGCGGCGTGCGTGATTTCATCCGCGGTGTAGGTGGCGTCGTCCTGTTCGGCGGCGGCTGGGCCGGCTGCGAGGCCGAAGACCGTCGCGGCCGCGCCCGTAATCAAAGTGCGCCTCTTCATATGGTGTTCCATATGGTACTCCTCTCGAATCACGCGGCCCCTACGGCGCGTAGCATCTCCTAAAACCGCGGCCCTTGCGAGCCGTCGCGACACTTTCCCCAAGGGCGCTTACCGCGCCCGCGGACGGTTCAGGGAACACATGTGATGTGTGGATTCTGTGGCAAGGATATGTCGAAAGCGGAAAGGCTTGTGACAATCGGGAGACCGGGATCCGCGCAACCGGTGTCTTGTGCAAGGATTGCAGGGGCGTAAGGTTTCCGCCATGGACGAGCCGGACAACATGCCCCCCGAGAAAAACACGCCGCTCGGCGTCGCCGGCTGGATTGCGCTGGTTGTGCTGGTGGGCTTCCTTATCGTTGCAATCCTCTATGCGATTCATGCCTGGATGGCGCTGTCGAATGTACCGATGAGTGCCGCGGGATGGCTCTTCCTGGTGCTGGGTATCGTCGTCACCTTCGCGGTCGGCGCGGGGCTGATGTATCTCGTCTTTTATTCCAGCCGACATCATTACGACCGGTAGGGGCGGGCGTTGTTCTTTCCGTCATGTCGGGCTTCGCATCGGCGCCGCCCGACGTTTCTCGTCACCCTTTTTGTTTCATCGACGCTTCGTCGTACAGGTGCAGCAAATGACCGTCAGGATCGGCAAGTACCGCGCCATATCCCCAGAACTGCTTGCCGGGCTTCGAGATGAAGGCGATGCCGGCCTGGGAAAGGCGTTCCCATAGCTTGTCCACGTCGTCGACTTGAATCGTGTACGAAGACTGTCCGCTGAGGATCGGCTTCGACGTCTGTTCGAGGAACACCGTGAACCCGGCGGCGTCCTGGATCGCAACGACACCCAAGCCCTCGTGCCCGCCTTGCGGTATTTCGAATTCGACCTTGAAGCCGAGCCCGCCGGCATACCAATCGCGCGAACGGCGGCAGTCCTTCACGGCGAGCGACAGGTGGTCGAGCTTCGGCATCCGAGTGTCCTCCGTTTTACGCCGTGACGGGTGTCGTTCGCATGTCCGCTCCAACGGGTGTTAGGCCGCGGCCAGTGCACTGATCGTAACGTAATATCCGTCTGGATCTCGGAGTGAGAACTCCGCGGTTCCGGTACTCGGGTTCACGTGCGGCTCTTCGTCGAATCGATCGACGAGCGCGCGTGCTCTCGGCAGCGCCGTGTCGAAATCATCGACGCGGAAAAACAAGAGGAGGCCGTTGCCGGGCTGCGCACGATTAGGGCTCGTCAATGGCGGATGTTCGTGGACGCCCCACGCGTGAAGACAGAGCAAAACCGTTCCATCCGAGTCGAGGACTTGACCGAAGTCGTCATGGGCGGGAGCGGTCTGCGGCAGGCCGAGCAGCGACTGGTACCATTTGAAGCTGCCGGGCACATCGCCGACGCCGATGATCGTCCATGTGCGCTTCATAGAATTCTCCTGCGGCCTAACGGCCCGTTTCCCCACGCGACGAGAGCCATCCGCCGAGAGCTACGAGCGGAGCGAGCGTAACCAGGAACGTCAAATGGTACCAAACGGGGAATTTGTGCCAGAGATAGACGTGATCCGGTACGAACAGCACCAGCAGGACGAAACCCACGATCCATGGCGCCCAGCCGCTTGCCGGCGCGATCGCGCGCACCAATGCCCCCGCCGCGAGAGAGGTGAGCGCCGCGATCGAAAGCCGCGCGATCTTCATGGCGAGGGTGAACGCCATTGCGGGCTCCGCGTGCAAATAGCCCGGCAGCCACAGCCTTAAGCCCCAGTTCAAGATCGTAACGATCAGCATCCAGGCCGCAAAGCCGACAATGACCCCTGCAATCGTCCGCCACATGCCTCGTCTCCCAAATCCACCTCTTGTTTTAGTAGAAACAAAATAGTCTAATTAAACTATGAAAGCAAGCTTGCTGATTCTCGGGGTGCTGCACCGGGGAAATTTCCATCCCTACGAAATCAAGCGCCGTCTCGAGAACGCGATGGTCGAGTGCTACACCGATGTCGATGTGGGGACGCTTTATTACGCCGTCAGGCAGCTCGAAAAGGATGGCCTGATTTCGGCCGTCTCCAAGGAGCATGTCGCGCGCGGCGGCGTGCGCACGGTCTACCGGATCACGGCCAAGGGGAAGGCGGAATTTCAGGAATTGCTGCGCCGGCAATTCGAGGAAGAGGGGCCGGTTTCGCAAACGCTGTACGGCGCGCTTTTGTTTCTGCACCTTTGCGACCTTGCGCTTGTCGAAGAGCTTGTCCGTCGGAAGATCGCGCACCTCGACGAGCTCATTGCAAAGCTGGTCCCAATCAGCAAGCGGCTTCGTCCGGTGATCTCGACCGGCGGGCAGCATTTGCTGCGGCACCTGGACAAACAGCGGCGGCTCGACCGCGAATGGCTGAAAGGCCTGCTCGCCGACATAACGGCTCGTCGCGTCCGCGACGTTGCCGATCCTTCTCGTCTCGGGCGTGGCGTGAACGACAAGAGCCGAGTATGACGTCGCAACGGCCGCTTACCGCGGCAGCGCCATGAGCCCGGTCCAGCCCGTCCAGATGATCTGGATGCCGATACAGACAAGCAGGAAGGCCGAGAGCCGCACCACGACGCTCATGCCGCCCGCGCCGAGCCGTGTGACGGTGGCTTCGGCGAAGCGGTAACAGAGATAGATCGTCGCCGAGATCGCCACGAGTCCCATCACCGCGGCGGTGCCAAGCACGGCAAGATGTACCAGATCGCTGAAAGCCGGACGCTGGCTGCCCAGCGCGATCGCTACGGAAATCGCGCCTGGCCCCACCGTCAGCGGCATGGTGAAGGGATAGAAGGTGTCGAGCGTCTTCGGCTTGGGTACCGAGGCCGTCGCGTCGCTGTCGGCGCTGACGCCGGAATTCAGCATCCGCCAACCGAAGGCGGTTACCACCAATCCCCCGCCGATCCGCACTACGGGCAGGCTGATGCCGAAGAATTCCAGCACATGCGACCCCACCAGGAGCGAGCCGAGCAGCAGGAAGAAGCTGTTGATCGCCACGTGCCGGGCCAGGGTGTTGCGGTCGTGGTCGCTGAGCCCGCGCGTCATGCTGAGAAAGAACGGCACGTTGCCGACGGAATTGATGATCGGAAACAGCGTCGCGTAGGTGAGCAGGAAGGCGTTGGCGAAGGCGTTCATTCGGGCATCCGAGTCGCAACGATCCGCGAACGTACCTTGCGCCGCCACCGCTGGCGAGAAGGCGGGCGGCCCGGCTTTGCAATCTCCCGGAAAATCCGCGAATGGGCATCGCGAAGCATTTGCCGCACGGATTTTCCGCCCTGATGAGGTTATAGGAGTGGAAAGTGCGGGTGCGGAGGGCAGGATTGGCCCCTCGGACGGGAGACATGCCCGCATCGTTGTGCGAGAAAGTGCGTCCCGTATTCAGGAGGTGGTATGTCTCGGTTCGGAATTGTTTCGGCCCTGATGGCCGCCGTTGTTGCTACCGGTGTCAGCGCACAGGATATGCGCACCGTTACCGAACCGGTGATCCCGCCCTCCTGCACGGTGCTGGATGCGCAGCTGACCTCCGTCAAGGACGGTCCCTATGACACGCTCGCGCCCGCCGACGAATCCAAGCTGGACACGCAGCGCATTCAGAACGCCCTGGACTCCTGCCCGAAAGGCAAAGCCGTCGAACTCCGCCCGCAGGGTGCGGCCGACGCCTTCCTCAGCGGGCCGCTGGAGCTGCGCGACGGCGTCACCCTGCTGATCGACAAGGGCGCCACGCTGTTCGCCTCGATCGATCCGAAGCTGTTCGAGAACGCGCCCGGAAGCTGCGGCATCGTCAGCGACCAGCGCGGGCCGGGCTGCAAGCCGTTGATCTCCGTCGACCGCGTCACGGGCGCCGCCATCATGGGCGACGGCGTCATCGACGGCCGCGGCGGCATCAAGCTTCTCGGCCGGGACGTGAGCGCCTGGGACCTGGCGCAACAGGCATTGGCGGGCAAGCGGCAACAGGTGAGCCGCCTCATCGTCGCCAATCACGCGGACGACTTCACGCTCTATCGCATCACGCTCAAGAACTCGCCCAATTTCCACGTGACCTACAACGCGGGCGACGGTTTCACGGTATGGGGTGTCAAGATCGACACGCCGCACCGCGTCCCCCGCTCCGCCCACCCGCTGGCCCGCAACACCGACGGCATCGATCCCGGCAACGGTTCGAAGAACGTCACCATCACGCACTCCTACATCCGCGACGGCGACGACAACGTCGCCATCAAGGGCGGCAGGGGCGGCGTCGCCCACATGACCGTCAGCCATGACCACTTCTATTGGGGCCATGGCATGTCCATCGGTTCGGAGACCTATGGCGGCGTCGGCGAAGTCCGCGTCTTCGACCTCACGCTCGACGGCACGGATGCGGGCATCCGCATCAAATCCGCCGCCAACCGCGGCGGATTGGTGCACGATGTCGTCTATGACGACATCTGCATCCGCAATTCCGCGCATCCGATCGACATGTCGATGGCCTATGACAACGACGGCGCCTCGTCCGCGGGCGTCCGCCTGCCGGTGTTCCGCGACATCACCCTGCACGATGTCGCCATTGCGGGCGGCGGCGGCATCGTCTTCGACGGTTATGACCACGCCCATCGCGTGCAGGCCGTGCTCGACGGCGTCTATCTGACCGACGCCGCCGATCCGGCGGAGCGCTACGCCTACACCTTCGACCATGCCGATGTGACCTATGGACCAGGCGGCAGCAACATCGCGCTGCCGGCCGGCGACGACGCCGCGATCACGGGCGCGCCGGCGAAAGGCGAGAGCGGTTCGCCGTCATGCGCCGGTCGCTTCGTTCCGTTTCCGGAATAGTGCCGGCGGCCCGTTATCGCCTGTCATCCCGGGCGACCCCGGACTTGATCCGGGGGAGACCCGGGATCCACCGAGAGGCGTCGAAGTAGGTCCCGGCTCTGCGCCGGCCTTCGCGCTGCGCGCTTCGGCACGGCTTGGCCGGGATGACAACGCGTTCGTTGAGCACATCCGAACGCAAACGACTCTAGAGAAGGCAACCGCTGTCGTTCCGGACGGCGCGTCGCGCCGATCCGGGACGACAAGCGGCATGAACCCGCGTTTCTTTTCTATCCGTTCGCCGCGGCGAGAAGACGGTCGACGTCTTCCTCCGGCGTGGCGAAAGACGCGACCAGACGGACCAGCGTGCGACCGCCCTGCGGCGGACCCCAATCGTAAAACACTGCGCCTTTGGCGCGCAGTCCTGCGGCGATGGCGTCGGGCAGCCAGGCGAACACCGCATTGGCTTCCACGGGGTAGGCAATCTCGACGCCGGCGATACGGCCGAGGCCGTCCGCCAGCCGCCGCGCCAGCGCATTGGCGCGGCCGGCCCGAACCAGCCAGCGGTCTCCCGTCAGATAGGCGTCCAGCTGCGCCGAAACGAAGCGCATCTTGGAAATGAGGTGGCCGGCCTTCTTGCGGCGGTATTCGAAATCGCCGGCATCCTCGGGATGAAAGAAGATCACCGCTTCGGCGCCCAACGCGCCGTTCTTGGTAGCGCCGAAGGACAGCACGTCGATGCCCGCCTGCCAGGTCGCTTCGGCGGGCGTGCATCCCATGCGACAAAGCGCATTGGCGAAACGCGCACCGTCCATGTGCACCTTCATGCCGTGGGCATGGGCCAGCGCCGACAGCGCCTTCGTTTCGTCCGCCGTATAGACGGTTCCCAGCTCGGTGGATTGGGTGATGCTCAGGGCCATCGGTTGAACGTGATGCACGAAGCCTTTCTGGAAATGCGCCAAGGCCCGTTCGACGCCGTCCGGCGCGAGCTTGGCGCCTTCGCCTTCGAGCGCGATCAGTTTCGCGCCATGCGTGAAAAATTCCGGCGCGCCGCATTCGTCGACCGCGATATGCGCTTCGCGATGGCAGACGACGGCGCCGTGCGGCGGCACCAGCGTGGCCAGCGCCAGCGCATTGGCGGCGGTGCCGCTGATCACCGGAAAGACCGCCAGGTCACACGCGAACAAGTCGCAGAGACGGTTGCGAATCTTTTGTGTCAGCGCGTCGTCGCCATAAGACGGCACCGCGCCGGACGCGGCGGCGGCGATCGCCGCGACGATCTCCGGCCACGCGCCGTAAGCATTATCCGATGCAAAGTTCATCACCACGATCCCGTATTCGGCATCGACAGCCACGGCTCTTTCGGCGCCAGCGCCGCGCCTTTTTGCAGCAGCTCGATCGAGATGCCGTCGGGCGAACGGATAAACGCCATTCGCCCGTCGCGCGGCGGACGCGCGATCACAACCCCGTTATTTCCGAGCTTTTCGCAGGCGGCGTAGATGTCGTCGACTTCGTAGGCGAGGTGCCCAAAGTTTCGCCCACCGCCATAAGTTTCCTTGTCCCAATTGTATGTGAGCTCCACCAGCGGCGCGCCGTCTTTCCGCGCGCCGCCGCAATCGTCCGGCGCCGCCAGAAACACCAGCGTGAAGCGGCCCTTGTCGTTCGACATCCGGCTGATCTCGACCAACCCGAGCTTCGCGCAATAAAAATCCAAAGCCGATTCGAGGTCGGAGACTCGGATCATCGTGTGCAGATAGCGCATGGTATTTCCTTCACAATTCATTGTTCAGTTGAAGCAGCAGGCGGCTTCCCCAGCAAGCGCGTTTATATTGCATCGCGGCATGAGTGCGCGGTGAAACGATTAGCCGCATGCATAAATGGCTTTCCGTAAAACATTTTTTCCTTTTTGCCGGCGAGGATGCCGAACGCGCCGCATTCCCAACACAAATGCCCAACACAAATGTCACGCGGCAAAACGCGAGATTTTCTCTTGCGTTTTCCGCCACAATGTTATGAGACGCTCCGGCGAGTGAGGGACCGCTTTCACCCCGGGGCAATGTTAACCAAGCGCATCGAGAGTCGATGATTCTTATCTGACCCTCTGGACCGACCCAAGAACCATGTTTACGATTGCCTTAAGAACAGTAGTCTGCGTTCGGAAGAACCGAGCGCTCGGTGGGGGACGCGTGAGCTTGGTCCGGAAAGGCACGGCCCGGCGCGTTTGCGCCGGGTTTAGTTTTATCAGGTACCGGTAAGAGATCCATGGAACAGCCACAACACTCCGTACGAAGAGTCGCCCATCCGAGTTGGTATTCGCCGGGCCGTTTGACGGCGCTGGCGGCTTCGACTGCGATCGTCATAGGTTTCGGCTGGGCGTTGTCGACGGGTCTGGCACAGACCATCATCGAGAAGCTGCCCGAAGTGCTTAAGGCCGAAGTTGTGCCGCAGAAGTTGCCGGACAAGACGCCGCCTCCGCCCCCGCCGGATCTGAAGGCTCCTCCGCCGCCTTACGTGCCGCCGCCGGACATCGTCATTCAGACGGAATCCGCGCCGACGAACACGATCACAACGCAGAGCAAGGTGGCGACCCCGCCGCCGATTTCGTCGCCGGCATCGATCGGCAGGCCGCATGTCTGCCTGCAGGATTATCCGGCGATCTCGCAGCGTCTGGGCGAAGAGGGCACGACGCTTCTCGCCTTCCACATCACGGCGGAAGGCTCGGTCACCAATGTGACGGTCGCCAAGTCGAGCGGTTCGGAGCGTCTCGACAATGCCGCGGTGAATTGCGCGTCGAGCTGGCGGTACAAACCCGCCGTCGAAGCCGGACATCCGGTCGAAGTTCCTTGGAGAGCAGAAGTGCAGTGGGTCCTTCACTGACATGCCCTGCCGAAGAAACGCGTTACGGTTTAATTACGACAGCTACGGAGTAGTACTGACATGATCTCGAAACACCTGACGATCGCAGCGGCTTTCGTCCTTCTCACCGGGTTTGCCGTTGTCCCGGCGATGGCGCAGGCCACCGCTCCGGCGCCGGCGACCACCACGGCGGCTCCTGCCGCGCCTGCCGCGGAACCTGGCCCAACCATCATCAAGGCGCCGACGGCGGCGACCGCGCCGACAGAGAACCCCTACGGTCTCCAGGACATGCTCAAGAGAGGCGGCGCCGTCACCTACGGCGTGCTGGGCATCCTGCTCGTGATGTCGGTCGGCACTTGGTACATCTTCTTCCTGAAGTGGTTCGACCAGAACCGCATCCTGGGTCAGGCCCGGACCGTCGAGCGCCGCTTCTGGACCTCGAGTTCGCTCAACGAAGGCATCGACAAGCTGCCGAAGAACTCCCTGTTCCGCATGATCGCCGAAGCCGGCGTGAAGGCCTCCCAGGGCGGCACCTCCCTCGTCAGCCTCAACGACTGGATCGCCATGTCGCTGGCCCGTCAGCTCGACGACGCCACGGCGTCCCTCCAGGGCGGCGTCGCGTTCCTCGCGTCGGTCGGCTCGGTCGCGCCGTTCGTCGGTCTGTTCGGAACGGTGTGGGGCATTCTGCAAGCCCTGATCGCCATCGGCGTCGCCGGCCAAGCCTCGATCGGCAAGGTCGCCGGTCCGGTGGGCGAGGCGCTCACCATGACGGCTCTCGGCCTCGCGGCCGCCGTGCCTGCGGTGTTGCTGTACAACTACCTCGTCCGCCGCAACAAGGTGATCACCGAGAAGCTGCGCGGATTTGCCGGCGATCTGCAGACCTATCTCATCTCGAAGGCGAAATAACAGCGTTTTTCGAGACTTTTAGGTTCGTGGAGAACAAGCCATGGCTGCTTTAAATGCCCAAACCAGCGGCGAGCATGAAGAGGACGAACTAAACAGCACGATCAACGTCGTGCCGCTGGTGGACATCATGCTGGTGATGCTCATCATCTTCCTCGTCACCATTCCGGTGATCGTGCATACGGTGCCGTTGACGCTGCCGAATGCGATCAACATTCCGACCCAGACCAAGCCGGAAAATATCGTCATCTCGGTGGATAAGAACGAGAACGTCTACTGGAACAACGAGCCGGTCCAATATTCGGATCTGCGCGGACGGTTCGAGCAGGCGCTGCTTCGCTCCGTCCACTCCGGCACGCCGCTGCCGGAGGTGCATATCCGCGGGGACAGAAGCGTACGTTTCCAGGCTCTCGGCCGCGTGATCCTGGCATGTCAGCAGGCGGGCGTTCCGAAGGTCGGCTTCATCACCGAACCGCGTAACGATACACAGTAAAGCAAACAGCGTAGCGACTTAAAAAGGTACCGTTGCCATGGCAATGCAAATGAAGGGTGAAGGCGACGTCATGTTGGATATCAACATGACGCCGCTGATCGACGTGATGCTTGTCCTGCTCACCTTGCTTATCATCACGTTGCCGATCCAGACGCATGCGGTGAAGCTGGACATGCCGCAGCCGAACCCTCCCAAGCAGCTTATCCAGCCGACCATCGTCAATCTCGGGGTGGATTTCGACGGCACCATCCTGTGGAACGGCACGCCGGTGGACCGGCCGACGCTGGACGCCTATCTGAACAACGCGGCCCAGCAGGATCCGCAGCCGGAAATCCACCTTAATCCGAACAAACTTGCGAAATACGAT
>JAGWVX010000506.1 GCA_018970685.1 Alphaproteobacteria bacterium
ATCAACCATCCGCTCGACTGCCCGATCTGCGACCAGGGCGGCGAGTGCGATCTGCAGGACCAGGCGATGGCCTATGGCCGCGCCAATTTCCACCGCTTCAACGAGAACAAGCGTGCGGTTGAAAACAAGTATATGGGCCCGCTGATCAAGACGATCATGACGCGCTGCATCCAGTGCACCCGCTGCGTGCGTTTTGCCACCGAAGTGGCCGGCGTTCCCGATCTGGGCGCCACCGGCCGCGGCGAGGACATGGAGATCACGACATATCTCGAAAAGGCCTTCTCCTCCGAACTTTCCGGCAACGTCATAGATCTCTGTCCGGTCGGCGCGTTGACCTCCAAGCCCTATGCCTTCAACGCGCGGCCCTGGGAGCTGCGCAAGACGGAGTCCATCGACGTGATGGACGCTCAGGGCTGCAATATCCGCGTCGATACCCGCGGGCGCGAGGTGCTGCGCGTGTTGCCGCGCCTCAATGAAGAGATCAACGAAGAGTGGATTTCCGACAAGGCGCGATATGCCTGCGACGGTCTCTCCCGCCAGCGTCTTGACAAACCTTACATTCGCAAGCACGGCAAACTGATGCCGGCAACCTGGGCGGACGCCTTTGCCGCCATTGCCGCCCGCATCGCCGAGACCAAGCCGGAACGCATGGCGGCGGTCGTCGGTGATCTGGCGGCTGCGGAAGAAATCAAGGCGCTGAAGGATCTGATGACTGCGTTCGGTGTGGTCAATCTCGATTGCCGGCAGGACGGCGTGAAGCTGTCCGGCCCGCGCCCGTCCTATCTGTTCAACACCACCGTCGCCGGCGTCGAAGCCGCCGACGCGATGCTGCTGATTGGCGTCAATCCGCGCTGGGAAGCGCCGGTGCTCAACGCCCGCATCCGCAAGACTTGGATCAACGGCAGTCTCAAGGTTGCCAATGTCGGCGTGCCGGCCGAGCTGACCTATCCGGTGGAGCAGCTTGGCGCCAACGTCGCCGTGCTGGAACAGCTCGCCGACGGCAGCCATCCTTTCGCCGCCGTGCTGAAGGCCGCCAAGAGGCCGATGCTGATCATCGGCACCGCCGCACTTGGGCGTAACGACGGCGCAGCGCTCTTCAAGCTCGCAGCCAAGATCGCCATGGAAACCGGCATGATCGGTCCGGCCGGCGCCGTGACCGAAGGCGGCTGGAACGGCTTCAATGTTCTGCACACCGCGGCCTCGCGCGTTGCCGCGCTCGATCTCGGTTTCCTGCCTGGCGACGGCGGTCGCGACGTCGCCGGTATCGTTGACGGCGCGCAGAAGGGCGAGATCGACTTCATCTATTCGTTGGGCGCCGACGAGTTTCCGACCGACAAGATCGGCCGCGCCTTCGTCGTCTATCAGGGCAGCCACGGCGATGCCGGCGCGCACAATGCCGACGTCATTCTGCCGGGTGCAGCCTATACCGAAAAGGACGGGCTCTACGCCAATTTCGAGGGCCGGATTCAAGAGGCGCAGCGCGCTACTTTCCCGCCGGGCGACGCCAAGGAGGACTGGGCAATCTTGCGTGCGTTGTCCGATGTGCTTGGCCGGCGTTTGCCATACGACACGATCGAGGCATTGCGCGCAGCCATCGTCGTCGAAGCGCCACAATATGCCGTGTTGAATAGGGCGCCCGCCCATGCCGGCGCCGATCCGGCGGTTTGGAACACAATCGGTGCCGAAGGGCCGTTGGAGGCGACGGCGTCGCTGGCGGCTGCGGTCCCGGACTTCTATCTCACCAACGCCATCGCACGGGCGAGCCGCACGATGGCCGAGTGCAGCCGCGTTTTCGTGCACGGCGATCACGCGATGGCGGCGGAGTAGGCGATGGGGCTGATCGATTTCTA
>JAGWVX010000080.1 GCA_018970685.1 Alphaproteobacteria bacterium
CACCGAGGTGTAATCGGGATTGTCCTTGAGCGTGGGGAACATCGCGGTGATTGCGCCCCGCGCCGCATTGACGAATTCGTTCGCCTTGTCCTTCGGCACCATGACGTAATCCGGCGCCAGGCATATTTGACCCGCGTTCAGCGCCTTCACCATCATGGTGCGTTTTGCCGCGAGATCGACATTGGCGGACCGGCCGACGATTACTGGCGACTTGCCGCCGAGTTCTAGCGTTGTCGGCACAAGATTCTCCGCCGCCGCGCGCATTACGTGAAAGGCGATGGAGGTGGCGCCGGTGAACAGCAGGTGGTCAAATGGCAATTTCGAGAACGCTGCGCCGACCTCCGGTCCGCCTGGAAATACGGCCACTTCGCTTTCGTCGTAGGCGGAGCGGAAAATCTTCGCCATCAACTCGGAGGTGCGCGGCGTGAATTCGCTCGGCTTGATCATCACCCGGTTGCCGGCCGCGAATGTGCCCGCCAGCGGCCCGAAGGTCAGCTGCACCGGAAAATTCCACGGGCTGATAACGCCGACCACGCCCTTAGGCTGGTATTGCACCCTCGCCCGTGCCCCGAACAATCCCAGGATAGCCGGCGTCACCTTGCGTTTCTCCGGGCGCATCCAGGCGCGCAGGTTTTCTTTGGCGAATTTCAGCGGGCCGATACTGCCGGCGATATCCGTCAACAATGTTGCGTGCACCGAGCGGTGGCCGAAATCCTCGCGCAGCGCCTCCGACAAGGCGTATTTGTAGTCCACCAGCAGCCCGATGGCCCGGTCGATACGGTCGACGCGCAGCTCGGCGCTTGGCGGGCCGCCCGCAAGTTGGGCGTTTCGTTGAAGTTCCAGCACTTGGCGCATGGCGCTGCTTCGATCCTGCGGCGCGGCTTCGACGGCCTTCATTTCCGGAACTCCCTGGGGTGTGACATTTTGTCAAAGTAAAGCAGCAGCAGCCTGCGCCTTCAATCCGCCGCTTAACGCTTTCTTACGATCCGGCGGTCAAGACTTCCCTCGTGTCGATTTCCGCAGCGTGACCTTGCGGAAATATCGTGGGGATGTGCGTGACTAGTCAGGATCGCGAACAAGCTCTGGCCAAGACCGCGATCGCCTTGATGGGCGACTGCAATGTGACGCCGACACCCGAGAATTTCGAGCTCTTCTACATTTATGCGTCGGGCGAAAATGCGACGATCTCGAACGCGCTGGCGGAGATGGTCGGTAAGCACCGTCCCATTCCGACGCAGCTGCTGAGCGATCTGCGCGCACGCCATCTGGTGCGCGAACGCGCCGCGAAGGCCATGGAAGATGTGGGCAGCGGCATCAGTGATGCCTTGGACGTCGTGCTCGACAAATTGGAAGCCGCAGGCAAGCACGCCGGCGATTATGGCCGCGCGCTGTCGGCCGCCACCGGCGAACTCGGCGGCGACCAATCGCCGGCCGGCGTGCGCAAGCTGGTCGACGGGCTGCTCGGCGCCACCCGCGCAATGGAAACCCGCACCAAGAATCTGGAAAACGAATTGCAGCGCTCCTCGCAGCAGGTCAACGAACTGAAAACGCAGCTCGAAGACGTCCGCAAGGAAACGCGTGTTGACGCGCTCACCGGCATCGCCAACCGCAAAGCCTTCGACGCCGAACTACAAGCCGCAGTCGACGACTTCCACGATACCGGCGCGCCGGTATCGCTGTTGATGTGCGACATCGACTTTTTCAAGACTTTCAACGATACCTGGGGGCATCAGACCGGCGACCAAGTCTTGCGCCTCGTCGCCAATTGCCTGTCGGAAAACGTCAAGGGTCGCGACACGGCGGCGCGCTATGGTGGCGAAGAGTTCACCGTCATTCTGCGCCAGACGGCACTCGCCGACGCCCTCAATCTCGCCAACCAAATCCGCTCGACGGTCGAAGGTAAGAAGCTGGTCAAGAAGTCGACCGGCGACATCCTTGGGAGGATCACGATTTCGATCGGCGTCGCCGAGCTAAATCACGGCGACGCGCCGGACCTGTTGGTGCGCCGCGCCGATACGTGCCTCTACCGCGCCAAACATACGGGGCGGAACCGTGTGGTCGGCGAAAATGAACTTGCCGTCCAGGAAGAAATCGACGCGGCTTGACGGCCTTTCCAATGCCGGCGAACCCCGCCATGCTCGCTCTGCAGCAACCGGAGTTCGCATGAGAACCGATTTCGATCGCGTCGTCGTTACGCGGCACGGCGATGTCGCCCTGTTCGCGCTCAACCATCCCGAGGTCATGAACGCGGTGTCGGCGAAGATGATCGTCGGCGCTTCCTCGGCGCTGGATTTCGTGACGCATCCCGACAATGGTTTCCGCGTATTAGTGGTCACCGGCGCAGGCGGTGCCTTCTGTTCCGGCGCCAATCTTGCCGACGGGCCGGCCGAGGGCACGCCGGATATTCCGTCGGCCATAGGCTACCGGCTCGACACGCTCTACCATCCGCTGCTGCGCAAACTCCGCGATATTCCCATGCCCGTGATCACGGCGGTCAATGGAGCCGCCGCAGGTATCGGCATGAGCATCGCACTGATGGGCGACCTTATTACAGCTGCGCGTTCGGCCTATTTCCTGCAAGCTTTCGCGCGCATCGGCTTGGTGCCAGACGGCGGCTCGACTTGGTTGCTGCCGCGCCTGGTCGGCTTGGCTCGCGCTCGCGAATTGTCGTTGCTGGCCGAGAAGCTGCCGGCGGAAAAGGCGCTGGAATGGGGGCTGATTAACCGCGTATTCGACGACTCGGCGCTGCTGGAGGAAACCTTGAAGCTTGCCGAAAGACTGGCCCGCGGCCCGACCGTGGCGCTAGCCGCCATGCGCCGCATGTACTGGGAAAGCCCGCACAACAGCTACGAGCAGCAGCTTGAAGTGGAGCGCCGCAGTCAGCAAGCCGCCGGAGAGACCGGGGATTTCGTCGAAGGCGTCAGCGCTTTCCTGCAGAAGCGCCCCCCGGAATTCAAGGGGAAGTAACCCCCTCGCGCGACCGTGACTTGCAAGCCAACGCAATCCCCTGACACATTGCAGGGAATCCCTTCCGGCCGGGCCTGCCGCCCGCCTTCTCATCATTCTATGGAGCAAACTATGCGTCGGAGTCTTCTCGCTCTTGCCGTTCTCGCCTGCGTGGGTTGTACCGCGTCGCCGCCCCCAACCCCTCCGGCGCCGCCGCCGATGCCGAAGGCGACCTTGGGCGCCTGGGGCGTCGATCTCGGCGGCATGGATAGGAGCGTGAAGCCCGGAGACAACTTCTTCGATTACGTCAACGGTGTTTGGTACAAGAAGGCCGTCATCCCAGCCGACCGCTCCAGCACCGGTTCTTTCCAGAATCTTCAGATCCTGAGCGAAAAGCGGATGCGCGACATCGTCGACGGCTTGGAAGCCAAACCCTATGCTTCTCTGACGCCGGAAGAGCGCAAGCTGCGCGATCTCTACGATGCTTTCGTCAACGAGAAGCAGATCGATGTCGACGGTCTGAAGCCCGTGCAAGCCGATCTCGCCTATCTCGCACACCTGAAAACCAAGGCCGACGTAGCGCGGGCGATGGCATCGACCAAGCTCGGCACTGAAAGTGTCTTCGACGTCGGTATCGGCATCGACGACAAGAATCCGGACGCCTATTCGATCAATCTGGGCCAGTCCGGTCTTGGCATGCCCGACCGCGACTATTATCTGCGCGACGACAAGGCGCTGGTTGCAACGCGAGACGCTTATAGTAAATATCTTACCGACATGCTGACCCTGGCGGGTTTCAAGAACCCCGAGGCGCGCGCCGCCAAAATCTATGCGGTCGAGAAGGAGATCGCCGAAGTCTCTTGGACACGGGCCGACCGACGCGACGAGGACAAGGTCTACAACCCGATGCCCTATCCGGCGCTCAAGAAGCTGGCGCCGCAATTCCCCTGGGACGCCTTCTTCAAGGAAGCTGGCATACCGCTCAAGAGCCCGAAGGGCGACCGCCAAGTGATCGTTGCCGAGAAGTCGGCCTTCCCAAAGATCGCGGCGATCTTTGGGAAGACACCAGTCTCGGTGTGGCGCGACTATCTGGCGGTGCATTATCTGCATGTCTATGCGCCCTATCTCCCGAAGAAATTCGACGACACCAACTTCGTGTTCTACGGCACGGTGCTCGGTGGCCGTACGGCGCAGCTCGACCGGCCGACGCGCGGCGTGCACCTACTCGACAACCTGCTTGGTGAGGCGCTAGGCAAGCTCTATGTGGCGAAATACTTCCCGCCAGAAGCCAAGGCGAAAGCGCTGGACCTCGTCCATAACTTGCTGAAGGCTTACGAACAAGACATCCAAACTTTGGCATGGATGACACCGGAGACGCGCGCCAAGGCGCTCGACAAGCTGCATCACTACATGCTGAAGATCGGCTATCCCGACAAATGGCGCGATTACTCAGCTTATAAGGTGGTGCCCGGCGAGCTTGTTGCCGACGTTCAGGCCGGCAACGAGTTCGAATGGAACCGCGAGCTGAAACGCCTCGACAACCCGGTCGACAAGGCCGAATGGGGCATGACGCCGCCGACCATCAACGCCTATTACAATCCGTCGTTCAACGAGATCGTGTTCCCGGCCGCTATCCTACAGCCGCCGTTCTTTGATCCTAACGCCGACGATGCAGTGAACTACGGCGGCATCGGTGCGGTGATCGGCCATGAGATCAGCCACGGTTTCGACGATCAGGGTTCGAAATACACCGGCGCAGGCGTACTCCAGGACTGGTGGACGGCCGAGGATCGCAAGAACTTTGATCAGCGCACTACCGAGCTGGCGGATCAGTACGACGCCTATGAACCGCTACCAGGCCTGCACATCATCGGCAAGAACGTGTTGGGTGAAGCCATTGCCGACCTCGCCGGCCTGACGATCGCCGAGAAGGCCTATCACCTCTCGCTCGACGGCAAGCAGGCGCCGGTGCTCGACAGTTATACCGGCGACCAGCGCTTCTTCCTCTCATATGGCCAAATCTGGCGCACCAAGATGCGCGATAGTGCTTTGCGCACCCAGACGCTGTCCAACGAGCACGCGGTGGCGGAGTTCCGGGTGATCGGCACGACGCGTAACGTCGACGGCTGGTACAAGGCTTTCGACATCACGCCGAGCGAGAAATACTACCTGCCGGAAGATAAACGGGTGAAGCTGTGGTAGCAGCGTGTCCGGAATGAACGGCCGGATGGCGAATGGGGGATACCTCATTCGCCATTCGCGTTTGTACCTGATCGTTTCTCATGGCCGAACCGCCGGAAATTGTTAAACTGGTCTGGCCAACGAGCGGTTTCCGGATGTCCCTGCGCCGCAATGTTATTCTTCCTCTGCTGATTGCGATTGCTTTTTCGGCAACGGCACCAGCCCAGGATCAGGCTGCCCGCGAGTTCACCGAATGCTCCGGATGTCCCGAAATGGTGGGCATCCCAGCCGGGAAATTCGTCATGGGCAGCCCCGCGAGCGAACACGGCCGTTTCGACAACGAGGGTCCACAGCATATTGTCTCAATCAAGGCCTTCGCGTTGGGCAAATACGACATCACCAGCGAACAGTTCCTCGCCTTCCTGAAAGCGACCGGCTATCAACCTGCGCCTTGCAACGCGCTGCTCGATATGAAATGGCGCTCGCTGGGCGACGGATATGCTTATCCACCCTATGACGAGGAGCCGCAAAAATGGCCGGCGTCCTGCCTCGATTGGAAGGACGCGCAGGCCTACATTAACTGGCTCAATAAGATCGTGCGACAAGCGCGCCCCGAGCTGAAACGCAATCCATACCGCCTGCCCAGCGAAGCCGAATGGGAATACGCCGCGCGCGCCGGAACCACCACGTCACGTTGGTGGGGCGGCAACATCGGCACGGACAACGCCAATTGCAACGGCTGCGGCAGTAAGTGGGATGACCATGAACTATCGGACGTCGATGCCTTCGCGCCCAATCCCTTCGGGCTGTACGGCATGCTAGGCAATGTCTGGCAATGGACGGAAGACTGCTGGCATCGCGGCTATGTCGGCGCGCCGGCCGACGGCCGCGCCTGGATGGAGAAAGGCTGTGAGAAGCATGTGCTGCGCGGCGGCTCATGGGACAATGCGCCGGTCTTCATCCGTTCCGCGTCGCGCACGGGCGGCGAGGCCAACGGCGGCGAATTCGATTACTCCAGCCTTGCAGGTTTCCGCGTCGCGCGTGACCTGCCGTAATTGTGAGCCGTCTCAACGACAGCAACGAATTTTTTTGCGAGTGAGAATGAAGTTATTCACTGGATCGGCACGACACCTTCGCTGCTTAGCGTATGATATCGAAAGAATTTTTTCGAATTTTGTTGCAGGCCTGAAGTTTCGTTGTTCGCTCTCTTGAACCGGCACGATCGAACGACCAGATATCTTATATTCACACACTTGCATCTAAGCAGCAAATTGCGGCCACGCGGTCTGTTTCTGTGCATTCGTTTTTGAAAAGTCCCGTTCGGGTTGCGGGAGAAGTTTGTCCAAAATGGAGGAAGAAAATTTTCAACATCAAAATTCGACGCTAACGCAGCACGTCGCGCGGATTCATATCCAAGGTCATGTGCATGACTTTGGGATAGTCCCCCGGCGGCAGCGTGATGGGCGACGATAAGAGGGTCGCGTTGCGTGCGCTAAGCGCCACGTCGCGATAGGCGACATCGTGCTTGGCGCGCTCCTCTTCGACGATGTCGGCGGAAACGATGGTGCCGTCGCGTTTCATCGCGATGCGGATGGGCACGGTCACGTTGCGTCCACCGAGCTTGGCAAAATCGTAGTACCAGCGGCGCTCGACCTGGGCGCGGACATAGTCGCGGATGCTGTAGGTCGCCTCATTGCCAGGCATGCCGTTGCTCGCCGCGTCGACATTGGAGGCGCCGGTTCCTTGGAGATTCAGCTTGGTCGGAGGTTGGCGGAGCTGCGCCAGCACCCGAAGCTTGGCATCGAGCGCATCTTCGGGCGCGGGCTTCCTGCCGGTCGGCGAGACGGTTTCGCGCGTCGGGCTGGCGGCTTCCTGCGGCCGGGCCGCTTGCTCTTGCGGCACCACCGCCTTACGCGGCGCGCTCGGAGAGACGGTCTCCTCGCCAAGGCGAATGAGATCGATGGAGACGACGTGAAACGCCGCTTGCGGCGATGTTTGCGACGTGTTCTTGACGATGAAGAGAAAAATAATGAGCGCCACCAATCCGTGCAGCAACAACGAGCCGAACATGCCCGGCCGGTCCGCGACTTTTCGCGCCGCCGTCAATAGTTCGTTTTTGGCATCATCGAAGGGATTCAGATGCATGCCCGCCGGGCCCTGGTTGCGGAGGAAGGATAGCCTGTTTTCCGCGGGGATGGATCAGCGTCGGGCCGGCTTTTTGCCCATCCGCCGTTTGGCCTTGGTCAGGACGCGCCGCTTCCGCCGCATCGACGAGGGAGAATTCTCCGCGACGGCCTGGGCGCGGCGTACCCATTGGGCGAATTCTTCAGGCTCGTCGCAGAGCCGTTCGGGGATTTGGTAATAAAACAAGGCGACCTCTTCGCCCGTACGCTTGCGATAGACGAACGGCTTCATGCCTTCCTCTACGAAGGCCCGCCGCGTTCGCTCGTTCGTCTTGAGATAGATGAGATCGTCGTGGAGGATGCCGATCATGGCATCGCCGGCAAACAGGCCATAGCCGCCGAACATCCGTTTGGCGTACACGTTGCCGAAGAATGCAAAAAGATCCGGGCGGAACGGCTGCGGCCCGGACGGCATGTCAATCCGCCTTGACGGGCGTGATGGAAACGGATTCGCCGCAGCCGCACGCCGCCGTCTGGTTTGGGTTGTTGAAGACGAAGCGGGCCCCGAGTTTCTCGCGCACGAAGTCCATCTCGGTGCCGATCAGGAACAGAACGGCTTTCGGGTCAATGAAAATCTTGACGCCCTTGTCCTCGACCACTTCCTCCAGCGGCTCCGCACGTTCGGCATAGTCCATGGTGTAGCTCATGCCGGCGCAGCCGCCGTTGGTGACACCGACCCGTACGCCGAGATATTTGCCGTCCGCCTTCTCGACGATCTCGCGGATGCGCGCCGCGGCAGCATCGCTGAGTTTCATCGCCTTGGGGCGTTCACGGCGGGACTTGGCGGTGGTTGTCGTGCTCATGGGTCAGAACATGTTAAGTTCAAGTCGGGCTTCTTCGCTCATCCGTTCCGGCGTCCAGGGCGGGTCGAAGGTCATGTTGACGGTCACCGCCCCGATGCCTTCTACGCCTTGCAGCGCCGTTCGCACCATTTCGGGCATCTCGCCCGCCACCGGGCAGCCCGGTGCGGTCAGCGTCATGTCCACGGTCACGTCCTTGTTGTCGGCCACGTCCACCTTGTAGATAAGGCCGAGTTCGTAGATGTCCACCGGGATTTCCGGATCGTATACCGTCTTGAGCGTTGCCACGAGCTTGGCCGTGAACGCCTCCAGCTCCTCGGGCGTGATGGCCGACACCGGGGCCGCGTTTTCGACCTTCTGCGGTTCGACGTTCATTCGGTTTTCGCGGCCGTGCCGTGCTCCAAAGCGGATTTCATCGTATGCCAGGCGAGCGTGGCGCATTTCACGCGCATCGGGAAAGCCGAGACGCCCGCCATGATGTCGAGCCGTTCGCGATCGTCGCCGTCGAGGTCGGCAGCGTCCTCGCCCTTTGCCAGGCGCAGAAAGCCGTCCATCAGCTTCTCCGCTTCAGCGACGGTGCGTCCAGCTAGCATATCGGTCATCAGCGACGCCGAGGCCTGGCTGATGGCGCAGCCCTTGCCTTCGAACTTGATATCGGCGATGCGACCGGCCTCGTCAACGACGAGGTAGATTTTCACCCGGTCACCACAGAGCGGATTATGGCCCTCGCCCTGATGCGTGGCGTCGTCCAGCGGTCCGAAATGGCGCGGGTGCCGTGAGTGGTCGAGGATCACGTCCTGGTAAAGTTCACGCAAACTGTCGTCCATCATGCTCAACCCAGAATCTTTCGCGCCCTGTGCAGCGCTTCGATCAGCGCCTCCACGTCGGCGCGCGTATTGTACAGCGCGAAGGAAGCTCGCGTGGTCGAAGCCGTACCGAAGCGTTCCATCAGCGGTTGCGCGCAGTGATGACCGGCGCGCACCGCCACGCCTTCGCGATCTAATATGGTGGCGACGTCGTGCGCGTGCATCCCTTCGATCTCGAAAGAAAGGATGGAACCCTTGCCCGGCGCATCGCCGATGACTCTGAGCCAGTCAAGCGGACGTACCGCCTCGCGCGCCGCGGCGAGCAATGATGCCTCATGCGCCTTCACCATGGCCCGGTCGAATGTCGCCATGTAGTCGAGTGAAGCCGCCAGGCCGACGCTTTCGATGATCGGTGGCGTGCCCGCTTCGAACCGCGCCGGCGGATCGGCGTAGGTGACGAGGTGCTGCGTCACCTCGCGGATCATCTCGCCGCCGCCGTTGAACGGCCGCATCGCCGCCAGATGCCCGCGCTTGGCGTAGAGGGCGCCGATGCCCGTCGGCCCATATAGCTTGTGGCCGGTGATGGCGTAGAAATCGACATCCAGGTCGCGCACGTCCACGATCTCGTGCACCGCGCCTTGACAGCCGTCGGCCAGCACCGGAACGCCCTTGGCATGGGCGCACTTCACGATCTCTTTTAGCGGCGCA
>JAGWVX010000507.1 GCA_018970685.1 Alphaproteobacteria bacterium
ATCACCGTGTTTCTGAAGGATGTGGTCATGTTCCTGGCAGCGCCTTTCATCGGGCTAGCCTATATCGCCCTGTTCCCGTTCATCGGCCTAGCGATGCTGATATGGACCGGCGGGCAGGCATTGCGCAGACGTGCGGCCTCGGACTGACGACGACAGGCGAAGTCACCTCGAAGGCGTCGCATCGGGAGGAGTGCGAACACTCCCAGATCCGAGCTGTTCGGGTTCCGCCGATTGAGGTGACAGAGGCCGACCTTCGACCGCCCCTCGTTTTCGCCGCAGCCTCCGTATGATTTTTATCAAGGATGGATGCGGCGATCTCGTACAGAAAATCTGGAAGAAGTTCGTAGTGACTATCATTTGCTTCCACGGTGGCTGCCGGAAACCGGATAACAAGCGGAGAGATCTATGGCGCAGCGGCGCTTAGACAGCACCAGGAAACGCAAATCATTCTCAATAAGCGCGCTCGGCGGTATCGCGGCCGTCGTCGTGCTGGCCGTTACCGCTCCCGGGCTCGCCGGCTCCCTTTCGAGCGCAGACCAGCAATGCTTGGCCTGTCACGGAACCGCCGGGTTAGAGAAACCACTGCCAAACGGCGAAACTCTCTCGCTGCACATAGACGGCGATACTTTCGCGAAATCCGTCCATAGCGTGATCGGGTGTGCCAGCTGTCATTCCGACATCGATCTGAACAAGCACCCGACACCGAATAACTCCATTGCCAGCAAGCGCAGTTTTTCGATCGTCCGCGCCAAGGTTTGCAGCGCTTGTCACAGTGAAGAGCACAAACAGTGGAGTCACAGCGTCCACGCGGCGCTCGTCCGCGACGGCAATCCGGTTGCCCCGCTCTGCACCAGTTGCCATTCTCCGCACGCGGTGATCAAAGGCGTGGCCGAGGCGATGGACACCGTGCCTTGCAAGACCTGTCACGGCGCCATTTTCACCGCCTATGCCGGAAGCGTGCACGGCGCCTTGCGCAGCGCCGGCGTGACACATGCGCCGCTCTGTTTCAGCTGCCACGGTGCTCATGACGTGACGGTCCCCACCGCAAATCGGGGAATGAAGGACGTCTGTCTTGGTTGCCATACCGACGCCGTCGCCGCGCACCAGAAATGGCTGCCGAATACGCTCCTGCATTTCGACGTGGTGTCCTGCCCTGCCTGCCACGCACCAAAAGCACAGCGCACGGTCGACCTCGTCCTCTACAACAGCACCACGCATAAGGATGCCGCGCGTCCGGTAGGCGTACCTGAGTTCGAAAATACGGCCGGGTCCGGCGCCACCTCACCGTCGGGCCTGGACCCGGTGACGCTCTTCAATCTGCTACGAGCGCTGAACCGCCCCGGCATCGCGAACAAGACGAGCATCAAAGGTCGATTGGATGTGCGCACCGGCGTCGAGGCGCACGAGTTGGCCCCCAGCAACAAGGCGATCAGCGACTGCAGCACTTGCCATCGGGCAGGCGCACAGGCGTTCCAGAGCGTCACGATATCCGTCGCCGGCCCCGGCGGCATCCCAATACACTACGGCGTCGACAAAGACGTCCTAAGTTCGGTCTTCTCCATCAACTCCATCGGCGGCTTTTATGCCATCGGCGGCACCAGGATCACGTTTCTGGACGTGCTTCTTATTCTCGGTCTGCTCGTCGGCTTCGGCGGCCCCCTCCTCCATCTAATTCTAAGATGGACCTATCGGCGACACCAGAGCGGCTCAGATCACGAGCAAGGGAAGAGGTAGCAAGATGCGTCGGCTTTACGTTCACCCGCTCCCGGTGCGGCTATGGCATTGGATCAATGCGATCGGCTGCGTGTTATTGGTTCTAACCGGTATCCAAATCCGCTAT
>JAGWVX010000081.1 GCA_018970685.1 Alphaproteobacteria bacterium
CACCGGCCTCGACCACACCCATCTCGCCATCCCGAAAGAGGACGAGAAGATCCGCTTCCGCGATGTGGTGGCGCAGCCACGCAAGATCATCTCGGCCCCGACCTGGTCGGGCCTTGAGTCCGAGAAGGTCTGCTACAACGCCGGCTATACCAACGTGCACGAACTGATCCCCTGGCGCACGCTCTCCGGCCGCCAGCAGCTCTACCAGGATCACCTGTGGATGCGCGCCTTCGGCGAGACGCTCTGCGTCTATCGGCCGCCGGTCGATCTCAAGGCGGTCAAGCCGGTGATCGACTCAAAGCCGAACGGCCATGCCCAAGTCGTGCTCAACTTCATCACGCCGCATCAGAAGTGGGGCATCCACTCGACCTATACCGACAACCTCTTGATGCTCACGCTCTCGCGCGGCGGGCCGATCGTGTGGATCAGCGAGAACGACGCCAGGAAAGCCGGCATCGCCGACAACGACTGGATCGAAGCCTACAATGCCAACGGCGCGCTGGCCGCGCGCGCCGTGGTCTCGCAGCGCGTGAAGGACGGCATGTGCCTGATGTATCACGCGCAGGAGAAGATCGTGAACGTGCCCGGTTCGGAAATCACCGGCACACGCGGAGGCATTCACAACTCCGTCACGCGCACTGTTCTTAAACCGACGCACATGATCGGCGGCTATGCCCAGCAAAGTTACGGCTTCAACTATTACGGCACGGTCGGCTCGAACCGCGACGAATTTGTGATCGTGCGCAAGCAGGCAAAAGTGGATTGGCTTGACGAGCCCGAACCGCGCGGCGGGGAGGTGGTGTCATGAAAGTCCGCGCACAAATCGCAATGGTGCTGAACCTCGACAAATGCATCGGGTGCCACACCTGTTCGGTCACCTGCAAGAACGTCTGGACCTCGCGCGAAGGTGTCGAATACGCCTGGTTCAACAACGTCGAGACCAAGCCGGGTGTCGGCTATCCCAAGGACTGGGAGAACCAGAAGCGCTGGAAGGGCGGCTGGCTGGTTAAGAAGAATGGCAAGCTGCAGCCTCGCATGGGCGCCAAGTGGCGCATTCTCGCCAACATTTTCGCCAATCCCGACCTGCCGGAAATCGACGACTACTACGAGCCCTTCACCTTCGATTACCAGCACCTGCACAACGCACTGCCGTCGAAGGCGATGCCGACGGCGCGACCGCGCTCGCTGATCACCGGCCAGCGCATGGAGAAGATCGAAGGCGGCCCCAACTGGGAGGAGATCCTGGGCGGGGAGTTCGCCAAGCGCTCCAAGGACGCCAATTTCGAAGGCATCGAGAAGTCTATCCAGGGCGAATTCGAAAACACCTTCATGATGTACCTGCCGCGCCTGTGCGAGCATTGCCTCAATCCGGCCTGTGTCGCGGTGTGCCCCTCCGGCGCCATCTACAAACGCGAGGAGGACGGTGTCGTCCTGATCGACCAGGATAAGTGCCGCGGCTGGCGCATGTGCGTCTCGGGCTGCCCTTACAAGAAAATCTATTACAACTGGGATTCCGGAAAATCCGAGAAGTGCACGCTGTGCTATCCGCGCCTGGAAGCCGGCCTGCCCACGGTGTGCTCGGAAACCTGTGTCGGCCGCATCCGTTATCTCGGCGTGGTGCTCTATGACGCCGACCGCATCTCCGAAGCGGCTTCGGCGGAGGACGAGGGTGATCTCTACGAATCCCAGCTCTCGGTGTTCCTTGATCCCAACGATCCCGAGGTGCAGCGCCAGGCCGCCGCCGACGGCATCTCGCACGCCTGGATCGACGCCGCCACGAAGTCGCCGGTGTGGAAGATGGCGATGGACTGGAAGGTGGCGTTCCCGCTGCATCCCGAGTACCGCACTCTGCCGATGGTGTGGTACGTGCCGCCGCTGTCGCCCATCCAGTCGGCGGCCGCCCGCGGCGACATCGACATCGAGACCGATATCCCGGACGTGCGCTCGCTGCGCATCCCGGTGAAGTATCTCGCCAACATGCTGACCGCCGGCAAGGAGGAGCGGGTCACCCTGGCTTTGGAACGCATGCTGGCGATGCGCGCCTACATGCGCGGCAAGACGGTGGAGGGCGCTCCCAACACGGCGGTGGCCGAGAAGGTCGGCCTCTCCGCGGCGCAGATCGAGGAAATGTACCGTTACATGGCGCTGGCCAATTACGAGGACCGCTTTGTCATCCCCACCAGCCATCGCGAAGCCGGTGAGGATGCCTACGGCCTGCGCGGCAGCTGCGGCTTCACCTTTGGCAATGGCTGCTCCGGTGGCGGCAAGAAGCCGGCGACGATCTTCACCACATCGCGCAAGGCAACGGTGGAGGGCTGAGATGGCGGCCATATATAAAGTGTTGAGCGCACTGCTCTCCTATCCGACGGAGGAGTTGCAGGTCGCTTCCAGCGACATCGCGGCGGTCGTCCTGAAGAATACGGCGTTCCCGGCCGCAACCGCTGAAGCGCTGGCGCTGCTGGCAGTCGATCTGGGTAGCGGCGATCTGCTTGATCTTCAGGCCTGCTATGTCGATCTGTTCGACCGCTCGCGCAGCCTGTCGCTCAACCTGTTCGAGCATGTACACGGCGAGTCCCGCGACCGCGGCCAAGCCATGGTTGATTTGCGCGAGCGCTATCGCGCCGCCGGTCTGGATCTCGCCGGCAACGAACTACCCGACCATCTGCCGCTGTTCCTGGAGTTCCTCTCTGTCCTGCCGGACGGCAAGGCGCAAGGCTATTTGGCCGACGCCGCCCATGTACTGCGCGCGCTGGGCGAACGACTGACGTCGCGCGGCAGCCCCTATGCGGCCGTGTTCGCGGCGCTGGAGTCCCTTGCCCAACAGGCGCCCGACGAGGTGCTGCTCTCCGAGTTGCGAAAGGCCCCCGAAGACAATCCCAACGATCTGGCGGCCATCGACCGCGCCTGGGAGGAAACCGAAGTGCGTTTCGGCACCGGCGATGCCAAGGACGGCTGTCCGCGCACCGCATTCCGCGAACAGCTTCGTGCCGGAGCCCGCTCATGACGCATTGGATCAACACGGCTCTGTTCGGCATCTACCCCTATGTCTGCCTCACGGTACTCCTGATCGGCAGCGTGGCACGCTTCGACGGCAATCAGTACTCCTGGCGCAGCCAGTCGAGCCAGCTGTTGCGCCGCCGCCAGCTCATCTGGGGCTCCAACCTGTTCCATGTCGGCATCCTCGTCATCTTCGTCGGCCATTTCGGCGGCCTGCTGACGCCGGTGGCGGTGTGGGACTGGCTCGGGGTCTCGCACACCTTCAAGCAGATCACGGCCATGATGGTGGGCGGCACCGCCGGCCTGTTCTGCCTCGTCGGGCTTGTCATGCTGCTGCACCGGCGTCTTACCGATCCGCGCATCCTGAAGACCTCGTCCTTCGGCGACATCGCCATCCTGTTCCTGCTGCTGGCCCAGCTTCTACTCGGCCTTTCCAGCATCTTCGTCTCCGCCCATCATCTCGACGGCTCCAAAATGGTGCTGCTGATGAACTGGGCCCAGCACGTCGTCACCTTCCGGCCGGGTGCCGCCGATTTCGTCGCTCCGGTGTCGATCATCTTCAAATGCCATCTGGTGCTGGGCATGACCATCTTCCTGGTGTTTCCGTTCACACGCTTGGTGCATGTCTGGAGCGCCCCCATCTGGTATCTGGGGCGTCGTGGTTATCAGATCGTGCGCACCAAACGTCTGGGGGCCTGAAGATGCCGATGCTGGGCGATATCCTGACGCAACTGGACGAGGGCGCCGATCTTGAGCGCCTTCTGCCGCAGTTGAATGGCAGTGGCGTGCTGGAAGCGCTGCGTTGTCGTGCGGCCGCTCATGGTGTGACGCCCGCCGTCGTGGCCGGAGAAGCCGTGCGCACATTCTCCGCCAACGCCGACGACGATGCTTGGCTCAAGCTGCTCAGCCGGGTGCAGGATGCGCCGTCGCCCGCCGTCGCCTGTCTTCGGGAAATGCTGGCATGGACTCTGAAGGCCTGACGCTTTCGCGTGTCATCGGTATCGTCGGCTGGAAGAACAGCGGCAAGACCACGCTGGTGGAAGCGCTGCTGCGCGAGTTGACGGACAGGGGCCTTCGGGTTTCCACCATCAAGCACGCCCATCATCACTTCGACGTGGATATTCCCGGCAAGGACAGCTGGCGGCATCGTGAGGCGGGGGCGCAGGAGGTGCTGGTTGCCTCGTCGCAGCGCTGGGCGCTGATGCACGAAACAGGCGGTGCGCACGACCCGAATCTTCTCGATATGCTGCCGCGCCTGTCGCCTTGCGATCTGGTGCTGGTGGAGGGCTTCAAACACGGCCCGCATCGCAAGATAGAGGTCCGCCGCGCCGCCTCCGGCGGCACGCTGCTGGCAGATCAGGACGAGACGATCCTCGCCGTTGCCACCGACGATCCGGTATTGGCCGGGCGGCACCGCTGCCTGTCGCTCGCCAACATCGCTGCCATCGCCGACTTCATCTGGAACGAGATGAAGCCCTGCGCTTCTTGACGACCTTTCTCGTCGGGCGTGCGCTGTCGGTGATGTCGTCCATCCAGGTCATCGCTCGCACCGCCGTGGAAAGCCCGAGCGTGGGGATCGCCAGCAGCGCGATGTGGCGGATCTCCTCCCCCGTCACGCCTTCCGACAGCGCCCGGCGTGCATGCGAATGAACGGCGCCTTCCAGTCCGGCGCCTGTTGCCAGCGCCAGCTTCACGAGATGGCGCGTTCGAACATCGAGCGGGCCGGCCTCGGCGCAGCATTCGCCCAGTTCGGCAAAGCTCTCCCAGACTGCGGGATGACGGGTCGCGAGCTTGCTGGCGCCGGTGGGCAGTTTCGGGGACTTGGTTCGCATGGCGGTTTCTTTGCTCCGCTTACGGCTGTGATGGACGAGAGTCGATTCAGATCCGGTTCGACGCAAGCACTGATGTAGCGTGCAATGACGCGAAATGCACCTGATTGCACAATGTGTCAATTCGCTTCCAATCGCGGCTCCGGTTTCGCTCCCAAAAGCGAGCGAATTCACATGCAGCGCTGGGATCTCCGGTCACGCAAGACCTGTGACTTGCATTCGAGAATGTCTATCGCTGAATCAATACCTTCGCGGATATTGAAGCGGGGTCGCGCTTGGATGCCTATTCACAGCCAAAGGCCGCATCAATCGCTGGGTTGGGCATCCTAGCGGTGATGATGCTTGCAATAGCGAACGAATAGGGTCGAATTCGCCGATCTATTTGGGGGCACGATCCCAACGTTTCAGGGCAGCGCTTCCTTCGCAAGGCATCAAGAGTTCATTGCCATCGGTGAATTGCTGCGAATGGACGTTGATGTCAACATGACTCTTATGAGGTCAATAAATCATTACCGTCGCGTCGCTGCTCGTCGCAATGTAACGGCAAACAAGTCCCAGACTGCCCGATCATTGATGCGCTATTCCAAATGTGTAGTGACCGCGCTGCGGTTCCGCTGGTCGACGGAGTCACGTAGCGGATCATGCCGAAGTTCAATTGGAGAGTAGACTATAATTCAGCATGAATACGAGCGCTTACGATTGCGACGGGTCCGCGGTCCCGGTTGTAGGCGGGATTGGCGATCCACTGGTAGTCGGCCGTCAGGTAGATGCCGGCGACAACGGCAGCATCGTAGTAAGTCTCAATGACGTCTTCTGATCCGTAATGTGCGAGCTTTCCGTCGCCGATGAGGATACCCAAGCCACCGGCAGCAATATAATCACGCGCCGATTTCGAGATTTCGCCCGTTTCGACCGCAACCCCGACCGTGTCGCATGGTCGATCCCATGATGCACCTTTCCATGACAATCCCGCCGATACGGAGGCATTGATGTCGGTAAAGTCGAAGGTTTCCTTGCTACCGTCGTTGACACTGACGCGCGCAAATATGTCGATGTTGTGGCTGATTGCCTGTTCGAGGTTGAACGCTGCGCCGGCACGCGACGCATAGGTGCGGACGAGCCCGGTGTTTGGCAACGCGTGCGTTGCCTCGGCCAGACGCACAGCATCCTTATATGCGCCCATGCGACCGCGATTGAGAAAGCCAAGAAGTTTGAGCGATCCCCCTTCGCTCCCCAGTGTGTATCGCCGTTCGATCTCGCCCGTGATCTCGAACTGGCCGAAGTTTCGCTGGAGTTCCGTGCTGCCTGGAACTCGGGAGAGGTTGAAAATGCCGCCGCGCAATGTCCATCGATTGTGTGTCCACTCGGCGGCAAGGCCGTAGCTGTATCCCCAAGCGTCGCCGGCATAGTCGAAGGCGCCGGCGTCGATGATCGCCCAGTTCATGAAATCCCCTCGCGGATCGTGGGCGTAAGGGTTCGTATCGAAGATGTCGACAATGGAGAACTTTCCTGCAGTCAGAACAAGCGTGTCGTTGGCTTGTTGACCTCCAGACTGGTGTGGCGCCGGAGCATACGCCACATCGTTGCCCCCGAGATCGATCGTCTGGCGGACCAACAACCGCTGCAATCTCAGATAGGGGGAAGTCTTGCCGAGTTTATAGGCCTCCCCACTCGGAAACGCCGCGAGCCCCATGGTGTTGCTGAGACCGAATCCCTGGTCGACTTCCGGGTCGATCTCGATCTCTCCGTGTCGCCACACGTGCAGTCGTAGATAGAGCGTAGCGTCCGTTGTCTCATCGCCAAGACTGCCCGGATCAAGGCTGTTTGTGCCTCGGTAGAGAGACCGAAACGCCGGGTGGTATTGCCAGAGATGCGTGAACTGCCCGTGGAGCGATACGGTTTCCGGTATCGCAGCATCGACGCTATCCGCAACGGCTGACCCGAAAAGAAGTACGTATACAGACAATGCGGATAGAAGACGCGCCAATCGTTTGCGTGTCTTGCTGTTCTGCTGTGGCTCGATGCATTGGTTGACACCCGTTTGACATCGCAGACCCATCGGAATCTCCACTTATGCTCTTGCGTCGCACTTGCAATTTGCAAGGTGGTTTTCCCGTATGCCATGCGCGCTTTGGCGCAGCGACACTCTGTGCCGCAGGCGGCGATGTTGGAAGCATTCAAATATGACGTCTAAAGGCGTGGTCTTTGGCTTAGAAGAGTCCCGCCCCGGATATGCCTCCGTAGACGCCGAGACCGGCCGTCAGCAACGAGACGCCGATGACCATCCATCCGTAGGGACCACGCAGCCGGTGTTGCGGCGGCAACGCCTTGAACGCGAGCGCCACAAGGAAACCCAATACGATGGGAAGCATCAGAGCGTTCATGACCTCGACGCCGATGTTCAGGGTCACGAGGTTGGGGACGAGACCCACCGTGACAGCGCCGCCGATGACGGCCACGGTGTAGACGCTGTAGAACAAGGGCGCTTCGGACGGATGATATTCGAGCGATCGCTTGTATCCCGCGATTTCTCCAAAGCCCCAGGCTGAGGCCAGCGACACCACGATGGCGGCAACCAGCGCTGCGCCGATGGTCCCCAACCCGAACACGAATCGACCAATGTCGGGTCCGAGGATCGGCACCAATGCTTTGGTGATGTCGCCGATGGTGTTGAGGCCCGCATGTGCGTCGGATTTGCCGATCGTCGCAGCGGCAGCAACAAGAATGGCGGCCATGATGGCTTGCGCGATGACGGCACCCAGAGCCGTGTCCCATTTGGCATGGCGATAATGTTCCGGTCGCAGCTTTTTGTCGGCCACGGCGGACTGCTGATAGAAGATCATCCAGGGCATGATCACCGCACCGATATTGGCCGCGACGAGATAGAGGTAATCTTTGTCGGCCAGCGGCATTTGGACCAGGCCCTGCACGAGTGCGTGCCCGGCTGGATGGGCTTCGTACGCGACCAGGAAGAAGGCAAACTCGAACAAGCCCAACAAAATCGCCGCGCGTTCGACCCGGCGATAGGTGCCGGTCAACACGACCAGGATGAGGAAGGCCGCACAAAGCGCGAGGCTCACCATGCGAGGGATGCCATATAGCTCCCCGACGCCCGCGATGCCGGAGAATTCTGTGAGCAGCGCACCCACGGTGGCAACGCCAAGACCGGCGACGGAGACCCAGGCCCAGAACGGTCCGAATGTGTCGCGAATCAACTCTCCGTGACCTTTGCCGGTGAAGATGGCAAGCCGAACGGTGAGTTCTTGGACGATATAGAGAACAGGGATCAACAAGATCTGCAGCAGAAGGAGCCGATAGCCCCATTGCACGCCGCTCTGGGCGGCCGTGATGATGCTGCCGACGTCCGTGTCGGCGAGCATGACAACCAGGCCCGGGCCGACGACGGCGAGAAACGTCCTCCAGCCCGGTGTCGGCGCGGCAGGAATCGGCTGTTCAGTCGTCGTTACAGGGGTTCGTGCGTGCATAAGGGGGCCTATTGCGTGGTTGGGTGCTAACGGTTTCGGAGAAGCCAGTGCACAAAAAATGGAATCGGAAGCGCCAATCCCAAAGTCCAATGGGCAATGCTGACCCATGAACGTACTTCGTCGCTGCCGACGTAATAGAGAAGATAGCCGCTGACGACGAGCCAACCGAGGATGGCGAGCAGCGTTACGCCTGAGACGCGGTGACGACCCATACGCCACCCGCGCGTTACGTGAACGCCCCAGAGAAGGCCCAAGAGCCACACGACGGCAAAGCCGAACGCGGCGTGGACTGCGAGCGCCCAAGGCTCCGTGGGATTCGGTGCGGGCCCAAAGTCGGTCTTTTGCATCATGAAATAATGCAGAATCAACCACGCAGTCCCCGAGGTCCACACGCCCGCCCCGAAGCCGTAGATCAGCCTGCGCCGCACTGCGGACAGACGAACGGAACCGGGTGACTGTCGAATCTGCATATGCATCAGGCTGATCCCGAAACCGTGCGCCAGCCGAATGGCGCATCGTGGATGAGGGCGTGTGCGCCGTATTGGGCAAGCACGGCAGCGCTGCTGTTCCCTTTTTCCATGACGACTTTCGTCAGTGCGTCCGCATCCATGCAATTGGGCGCCGCCACGGATACGAACTGCGTGGGGTGGACCAGGCGACCGCAGCGTGCGTCAACATGTGGACCGTCCGGCATCCCTCCGATGCGCCGCCCGCTCATTTGACCGCAGGAGCTGGCGAGTGCGCCGCTCTCCAGTTGGACCATGGCGGCTTTATCCGTTTGGCAATGGTCGGGGACGAGACGCACGCATTCGCTCTGCGGCCCTATGACCCGCAAATCGCCTCCCGCGTTCACGCTCGCCTGGATCGGTGAAAATGCCCGCAACACGTTGATCGCGCAGTCGACGGCATATCCTTTGGCGATGCCGCCGAGATCGATCCAAAGCGGCTTGGCAAATCGGATCTTGCCGCCGTCGAGAAGACCGACATCACGCCAGACGGCCGTTTCGTCCGGTACCGGCGCAGCGGCAGGCTTCGGCAGAATGCCGCGGCGAACCAACGCCGGGGCGACCGTGACATCGAAGGCGCCATCACTGTTCCGCGAAATCTCTGCCGCGCGCGTCAGAACCGCAAAGGTTCGCCGATCGACAGCAACCGCCTTCAAGTGAGCTTCTCGGTTGAGTTGCGATACATCGCTGCCCGCTTCGTGAAAACTCATCAGACAGTGAATTGCCGCAATTTCCTCGAAGGCCGCGTGCACGGCCGCATGGGCCCGCTCCGGCGCCAGAC
>JAGWVX010000508.1 GCA_018970685.1 Alphaproteobacteria bacterium
TCAACGGCTTTCTCTGCCAAAAGTCGCGAGGTCGTCCACTTGCCGCCGATGACCGAGGTCAGCCCCTCGACGCCGTCTCCCTTGGCGTGGTCCACAATGGCCGCCCTCCGGCTGGCGCCATACGTGTCCTTTGAACCGTCGTCCACGAGAGGCCGTAAGCCGGCGTAAGAGTACTCAACCTCCTCTCGCCTTAACTGTGCCGCTGGCCAATTCCGGTTGATGAAGGCAAAGAACTCCTCGATGTCGCGCTCGCTGACGTCGACCTCGTCCGGGTCCCCTGTAAACGCTGTGTCCGTTGTGCCCAAAAGCGTATGTCCGCGCCAGGGCAACACGAAGAAGTGCCCTCCCTCCGCAGTCATCGTCAGCGCGAATTCCCGTGTCCGCTTCGGCACGATCACATGAATACCCTTCGAGCGTTGCAGTTTGTGCACCGCCGGCTTGCCAAGCACCCGCTCCAGGAACAAATCGGCCCACGGGCCTGCTGCAACCACCGTTTCCTTCGCCCTGACGTCGAACGGTGCTTTGGTCATGGCGTCGCGCACGGCGCAACCGGTAACGCGCCCATTGCGCGTCAACAACACTTCTGCTGCGACGTAATTGGCAATCGCCGCGCCATTCGCATCCGCGTCGATCAGACATTCGAGCACCAGCCGCTCCGGCGCGTACATCTGGGCATCGTAGTAGAGGAAAGCGCCTTCGAACCCAGGCGAATCCAGGATCGGTTCGCGGGCGATGGCGTCGCGCTTGTTGAGCCAGGAATGGCCGGGCAGGCGCTGATAGGGATCGTCAAGCCAGCCTCGGTCGTAAGATAGCACATCGTACAGCGACAGCCCGGCAGAAAGCGTCACATGCGCGCGCCAGCCCGCATCGAACAACGGCACCAGAAAGGGCAAGGGATGCACCAAATGTGGCGCGATGCGCTGCCAGATGCGGCGTTCCCGTAGCGATTCGCGTACCAGACCGAATTCGAGATTGCGCAGATAGCGAAGTCCGCCATGAATCAGCTTGGAATTGTGGGCGCTGGTGGCGTGGGCAAAATCGTTCTTCTCGACGAGCGCCACCTTCAACCCGCGCAGTGCTGCGTCGCGGGCGATCGAGATGCCTGTGATCCCGCCGCCGATCACGAGCAGGTCGAAGGTCTCATTGGCGAGGCGTTTGGGATCGCGGCGCATCGGTCGTTTCAGGTGGCGAAGGTCCGCTCTCACCTTGTCAACGTCGAGCGTCCGTCTGCTAAGCTTGGCCTCGAACGCAACCGAATCCAAGGGGATGCACGAACATGCCACAGGTAAAGGTGAACGGCCTCGCCTTCGAATACGAAAGTTTCGGACGCAAGAACGATCCGGCTATCCTGTTGATCATGGGCTTCTCGGCCCAGATGACGATGTGGCCGGAAGCCCTGTGCGAGGGCCTGGCCGGGCGGAGCTTCCGCGTCATCCGTTTCGACAACCGCGATGTCGGCAAATCCGCCCATCTCGATCATCTCGGCCGGCCGGACATCGCGAGCGCCATGATGAAGGCGATGGCGGGCGAGCCCGTCGCCGCACCCTACCTTCTGGACGACATGGCTGCCGACGCGGCCGGGCTTTTGAAGGCGTTGGGCATTTCGGACGCCCATATCGTCGGCGCTTCGATGGGGGGCATGATCGCCCAGATTGTGGCCGCCAGATATCCAGAAGCGACACGCAGCCTCGTCTCCATCATGTCGACGACCGGACGCCGCGATCTGCCGCCGGCCAAACCCGAGGCCATTGCCGCACTCACCACGCCGCCCGCGAGCGAATCGCGCGAAGACCGTATCGCGGCGGGCATGAAGGTATGGCGCATC
>JAGWVX010000082.1 GCA_018970685.1 Alphaproteobacteria bacterium
GTCATCAAGGAAGTGAAGACCTTCTTCGACGTGCACCGCGCCGAGGGCACCTATGCCGGCGGCGTGCATCTGGAGATGACCGGCCAGAACGTGACCGAATGCATGGGCGGCGCGCAGGACATCACCGACGTCGATCTCCACGACCGCTACAACACGCGCTGCGATCCGCGGTTGAACGCCAGTCAGGCACTCGAACTGGCTTTCCTGCTGGCCGACGGGCTGAAGAACGAACGCACGAACGGCGCGGGATTGGCGGCGTCCGCGTGACGCGGCGGGGGGCGTAGGAACGATGGGCGTTGCGCGCCTTTTGGCGAAGGGCTGGGTGCTCGTTTGTCTGGTCGCCGGCGCGCATGCCGTGGCGGGAGCGTTCATCAGCGGCGCCTATCCGGTTACCGCGCTGCCTCCCGTGATCGTCTGCACGCTGCTTTTCGTCGCCATGGGGCTGCTGTTCGTCGGCGGTTACGGCGTCTCGGCCGTCCATGGCGGGCTGTCGCATCTGAAACATTTGAAGGCGGCGCATTTGCTGCCCGGCTTCAACGACGCCGTGTTCCTTGTCTTCGTCTGCCTGAGCTTCATCGATCAGGTCGCCTTCGCGCCCGCCCATCTTTCCGGCGACATCACCAATGCGCTGGAGTCGGCGATCTACTTCGCCGTGCCGGGCCAGCGCGGGTTGATCTGGGCGCTGGTTCCCTGTGCGCTCGACGGCGGACGCATCTTCGCCTCGGCCTTCACCTGGCTGTTGGCGATCATCTTCCTGTGCTCGTCCTTCTCGCGCCTCAGGCTCGCCGCCGGGCTTCTGCGCCTGGAGCGCGCGACGCATCCCGAGGCGCTAGGCCCCGCCGCGCTCGCCTTCGTGCTGGGGCTCGCCGCGGTGATAGGCATCCAGCTGCTGTTCGTCGGCTCGGTGTTTCCGTATCTGCCGTGCAGCGCCTATGCCGGGATTCCCGGCAAGCTGATGGTCGGCCTGGCGCCGCTTATGCTCGCTTACCTGATTGTCGCAGCGCTCACGGCACTGCTCGCAACGGGGCACGAAAAACAGTAAACGACCCGCCATGAACCGACGTCCAAGTTTCAGCACGATAATGATCATCCTTCTTCTGGCTGTCGGGCCTCTGGCATATGGGGGAGAAGGCGACGGATCACCTGCCGCTTCGCCGGCCGATGTCAGCCCGGCGCCCCGGCCCACCGGCCTGGACATTGCGAAGCAGATGTCGCCGGGCTGGAACCTCGGCAATGCACTCGACGCTTTCAACGCCCGGATCCCGGCGCCCGCGAGCAGATCCCAGGAGACGGCCTGGGGTAACCCACCCGTGACACAGGCGCTGCTGGACGCCGTCAAGGCGGCGGGATTCAACACGGTGCGCATCCCCGTGGCGTGGAGCGAGTACGCCGACGCCGACAACAACATCAGCCCCGCTTGGCTGGCCCGGGTGACGCAGGTCGTGAATTACGCACGCAAGGCGGGCTTGTACGTCATCATCAACGTCCATTGGGACGGCGGTTGGCTCCAATCCACCGACGCACGGCAGGCGGCGGGCGATGCCAAGCTGGCCAAATTCTGGACGCAGATTGCCGACAACTTCAAAAACTACGACAGCCACCTGTTGTTCGCCGGCACCAATGAAATCGGAGCCGACGGAGTCTCCAAGCCCGATGCCGAAAACTGCGCCGTGCAAAACGGCTTCAACCAGACTTTCGTGAATGCCGTGCGCGCCACCGGCGGAGGTAACGCCACGCGCTATCTGATCGTCCAGGGCTACAACACCAATATCGATCAGACGCTCTTGTGCGATGCCAAGCTTCCCACCGACACGGCGGCGCGGCGTTTGATGATGGAGGTGCACTACTACGACCCGTACAACCTCACGATCAACGAGCGCAGCAATATCTGGCAGTGGGGTAAGATCGCGACCGATCGGGCGGCCAAGGACACATGGGGCGACGAAGCGTGGGCCGATGCGCAGTTCGAAAAGATGAAGGCCGCCTTCGTCGACAAAGGCATACCCGTGATCCTTGGCGAATACGCCGCGATGCGGCGCACCGAATACGACCCTACCGAAAAATACAGCACATATTGGGACGCGTATATCACGCACTCCGCCTATGAACACGGCCTGGTCCCTGTCTATTGGGACAATGGCTATACCGGCAATCACGCGTCCGGGCTGTTCGACCGGGCGACCGGCGCGCAGGCTTTTCCCGATACCATCCGCGCAATTGTCGACGCGGTTCGGTAATCGTCCCTGCCCGCACGTCGAAGGACGCTTGCACTTCAAGGTGACACTGGAATTCCACCGTCATCCAGAGGCGGCCCCGACAATCGAGGGGGTTAATTCCATCCGATCGCAATCGGCCTAGCCGCCATTCTCCTCCGCCAGCTTCACCAGCATCTTGCCGAAATTGTCGCCCTTGAAGAGACCGATCAGCGCTTCCGGCGCGCGTTCGATGCCGTCGAGGATGGTTTCGCGCCAGGTCATCTTGCCGGCGGCGATCCATTCGCCCATGTCGCGCTGGAAGGCCGGCAGCATGTCGAGATGGTTGAGGACGATGAAGCCGCGCATCGTTAGGCTTCGGCCGACGATGTTGGCGAGATTGTACGGCCCTCGCGGCGGTTCGGTGGCGTTGTAGATCTCGATCATCCCGCAGGCGACGATGCGGCCGAAGGTGTTCATGTTGTCCAGCGCGGCCGTCAGATGCGAGCCGCCGACATTGTCGAAGTAGACGTCGACGCCGCCCGGCATGGCGTCGGCCAACGCCGCGCCGAGATCGCCGCAGTCCCGATAGTTGATCGCCGCAGTGCAGCCCAGCTCTTGCGTCAGGTAGGCGCATTTCTCGTCCGTGCCCGCCGAGCCGACGACGATCTCGCAACCCTTGTTCCGGGCGATCTGGCAGACGACGGCGCCGACCGCGCCGGACGCCGCCGAGACGAAGACGCGGTCCGTCTTCTTCAACTCGCCGACGCGCAGCAGTCCCGCATAGGCCGTCAGCCCCGGCATGCCCAGCGCGCCGAGATAGGCCTGGATCGGCGCGATCGCCGGATCGACCTTCTGCAGCCCGGCGCCGCTCGAGACGAACCACTCGCGCCAGCCGTCCATGCCGAGCACGTAGTCGCCGGCGGCGAACTCGCCATTGCCGTTGCTCACCATGACCTTGCCTACGGCGCCGCCCTGCAGCACCTCGCCGATCTGGAAGGGCGGGACGTAGCTCTTGCGGTCCATCATGCGGCCCCGCATGTAGGGGTCGACCGACATGAACAGGTTTCGGACCAGAATCTGCCCCGATCCCAGGTGCGGTATTTCACCTTCGACCAATTCAAAATTGTCCAGTGTCGGTAGCCCCACCGGGCGGCTTTTCAGGCGGATATCCCGGTTTTTCTGGGTCACCATCGTCGTCTCCTTAACCTTCCAAATTCGGCTTGTTGGCGGCGGCAACCCTAACAGCCGTTGGAGGTGTAACAAGACGAAACATTTTATGACTCGCCCCTGGGCCGCGGTCTGGCACTTATGTACCTGTGAATCCGAGGGATTTCCCGTGTCGCCAATCCGCTTCGCACCTCCGGGTGGTTCGCTTAGGGCCGCCGTCATCGGCGCCGGCGCGTTCGGCCGTCATCACGCTGCGAAATATCGCGGCATGGAAGGCGTCGAGTTGATCGGCATTGCCGACCCGTCGTTCGAGGCGCGCAAGAACGCGGCTGCAACTCATGACGTGCCCACGGTCTCCGATTGGCGCAAGCTGGTGGGCGAGGCCGATCTGGTCAGCGTTGCGTCGCCGGCCATAACCCATGCCGAGATCGTGCGGGCGTTCCTCAACGCCGGCGCTCACGTGCTGGTGGAGAAGCCGATCGCCACCACGATCGAGGAAGCCGACGCGCTCATCACGCTCGCCGAGCGGATGGGGCTGATCCTGACCGTGGGGCACCAGGAGCGTTATGTCTTCGCCCATACCGGCCTGCTGGATTACGAGGATGCGCCGCTGGAAGTGTCCTGCTGGCGCATGGGCCCGTGGTCCGGCCGCGGCGCCGATGTCAGCGTCGTGCTCGATCTGATGATCCACGATCTCGATCTCGTCCATCAGCTGATCCCGGGCAAGGTGCGCAACGTCCACGCCCGCGGCCGTGTCGAAAAGGCCGCCTACGCCGACGAGGTCAAAGCGGCCGTGCTATTCGAGAACGGCGCCGTGGCGCGTCTCGAAACCAGCCGCATCGCGGAAACGCGCCGCCGCGGCATGCGCGCCGTCTATGCCGACGGCGTGGTGGAAATCGATTTTCTCACGCGCGAGATCGTCAACACGACGCCGCGCGGGCTCAAGGCGCTGGACGTCGGCGACCCGCTCGCGGAATCGGTGGCCGGTTTCGTCGCGGCGGCGCGCAACGGCAAGGCGCCGCTGGTGCGTCCGCGGCAGGCCCGCCGCGCCCTGGAGACCGCACTGCTGATCGACGAAGCTTCGGAACGCGCCGGCGCACGGCGCGGCCGCCGGGAGCTGGTCACCTACGCGGCAGCCAACTGACGCAACCCAGCCCATCCCTTTTTATCCGCCGCGCGGCGCTGTAAACAGCAGCGATGACGGATCGTTTTCGCATTGCGCTGGCCCAGCTTAATCCCTGCATGGGCGATATCGCAGGCAACCTCGCCAAAGCGCGCGCCGCACGCGCCCAAGCCGCCGGCGCGGACGTTATTCTGTTTCCCGAGCTTTATATCGTCGGCTATCCGCCCGAGGACTTGGTATTGAAGCGGGCGCTGCAGGATGCGGCGCAGGCCGCTATGCAGGACTTCGCCAAGGACACCGCCGACGGCGGCCCGGCGGTCCTGATCGGTACGCCCTGGCGCGAGAGCGGCAAGCTCTACAACGCCGTCTGTCTGCTCGATAACGGCCGCGTCGAGGCGCGCACCTTCAAATACGATCTGCCGAATTACGGCGTGTTCGACGAGAAGCGCGTCTTCACGCCGGGGCCTCTCACCGGCCCGCTGGAAATTCGCGGCGTGCGCATCGGCGTGCCGATCTGCGAAGACATCTGGACGCCCGAGGTCGTCGAGTGCATGGCCGAGACCGGCGGCGAGATCATGCTGGTGCCCAACGGTTCGCCTTACGAAGTCGGCAAGCACGAGGACGTGCGCTTCAATCTCGTCGCCGCGCGCGTCACCGAAAGCGGCAGGCCGCTCGTCTATCTCAACCAGGTGGGCGGTCAGGACGAGCTGGTGTTCGACGGCGCCTCGCTGGTGGTCAACGCCGACAGGAGCGTCGCCTGGGCGCTGCCGGCCTGGGAAGAGAAGCTCGTCGTCACCGAATGGCAGCGCCGCGACGATGCCTGGGTCTGTCTGCCCGGCGAGCGCGCGCCATCCGAGGAGCGCTCGCAATCGGTCTATCACGCGATGATGCTGGGCCTGCGCGATTACGTGAACAAGAACCGCTTCCCCGGCGTGGTGCTCGGCCTCTCCGGCGGCATCGACTCTGCGCTCTCCGCCGCCGTCGCCGTCGATGCGCTGGGCCGCGAGCGCGTGCGCTGTGTGATGATGCCCTCGAAATACACCTCGCAGGACAGTCTCGACGACGCCGAGGAATGCGCCCGCCTGCTCAATGTCGGCTACGAAACCATCCCCATCGAGCGCGCCGTCGATGCGTTTGCCGACACGCTGCGCCCCGTTTTTGCTGGCCGCGCCGCGGATACCGCGGAAGAGAACATCCAGTCGCGCGTCCGCGGCCTGATCCTGATGGCGATTTCCAACAAGTTCGGGCCGATGGTGCTCACCACCGGCAACAAGAGCGAGATGAGCGTCGGCTACGCCACGCTCTACGGCGACATGTGCGGCGGCTACAATGTGCTCAAGGACATCTACAAGATGGAGGTGTTCCGCCTGGCGCGCTGGCGCAATCAGACGGCGCCGGCCGGCGCGCTCGGCACGCCCGGCCGCGTCATCCCGGAGCGCATCATCGCCAAGCCGCCGACGGCGGAATTGCGCGCCAATCAGACCGATCAGGATTCGCTGCCGCCTTACGAGATTCTCGATGGCATCCTGGAATGCCTGGTGGAAAAGGAAATGTCGTTCGACGAGGTGGTGGCCAAGGGTTTCGAGCCCGCCACGGTCCGGCGCGTGGAGCATCTGCTTTATGTTTCGGAATATAAGCGCCGCCAGGCGCCGCCAGGCGTCAAGATCGGCCCGCGCAACTTCGGCCGCGACCGGCGCTATCCGATCACCAATGCGTTCCGGGATGCGAAATAAGATGCGCGATAGAACGACACCATTCCGCTCCCCCCTTGAGGGGGAGCCAAATTCGCGAAGCGAATTTGGTGGGGGGTGCGCGAGCGCAGTGAGCGCTGCACCCCTCCCCGAAACGCTTCGCGTTTCGACCCTCCCTCAAGGGGAGGGTGAAATATGACCACCGTCCGCTTTGCGCCTTCGCCCACGGGGTTGCTGCACGTCGGCAATGCCCGCACGGCGCTGTTGAACTTCCTTTTCGCGAAAAAGAACGGCGGCAAATTCCTGTTGCGCATCGACGACACCGACAGCGAGCGCTCCAAGCCGGAATACGAAACCGCCATCGTCGAAGACCTTGGCTGGCTCGGCATCGCGCATGATCTCTTCGCCCGCCAGTCCGAACGCACCGATGCGCACCGCGTCGCGGCAGAAAAGTTGAAGGCCTCGGGCCGGCTTTATCCCTGCTACGAAACGCAGCTCGAACTCGATCGCCGCCGCCAGCGCCAGATCGCCGCCGGCCGGCCGCCCGTCTACGACCGCGCCGCGCTGAAGCTGACCGGCGAGGACCGCGCCAAGCTGGAAGCGCAGGGCCGCCGCCCGCATTGGCGCTTCAAGCTCTCGCAGTCGAAGGTCCGCTGGCGCGACCTGATCCGCGGCGAGGTCGAGATCGACACGGCGCATCTCTCCGATCCGGTGTTGATCCGCGAGGACGGCCGCTTTCTCTACACGCTGCCGTCGGTCACCGACGACGTCGATTTCGCCGTCACCCAGATCATCCGCGGCGAGGATCACGTCACCAACACCGCCGCACAGATCGAGATTTTCGAAGCGCTCGGTGCCACCGCGCCCGCTTTCGCCCATCATCCGCTGCTGGTCGGCGCGGGCGGCGAGGCGCTGTCGAAGCGTCTGGGTTCCCTGTCGCTGCGCCTGTTGCGCGAAGACGGCATCGAGCCGATGTCCGCCGTCAGCTATCTGGCGAAGACCGGAACGTCCGACGCCGTTGCCGCACACGCCTCACTCGATGAACTGGTCGCCGAATTCGCAGTGGAAAAGATCGGCCGCGCGCCGGCCCATTTCGATCCGGCGGAGCTGTCCAACCTCAACGCCAAGCTGCTGCATGGCCTGCCGTTCGAGGCGGTCGCCGCACGGCTCGCCTCCGCGGGCATCGATGGCGGCGCGGCGTTCTGGGACGCGGTGAAACCGAACCTCGCGCGCTTCTCCGATGTGAGCGACCTTTGGACGCTGGTGAAGGGCCCGCTCGCGCCGATTATCGAAAACGCGCCGCTGATCGCCAAGGCGGCCGAGCTTCTGCCGCCCGAACCCTGGGACGAGGCCACCTGGAGCGCCTGGACCAAGGCGGTTGCCGCCGCTACGGGCGCCAAAGGCCGCGACCTTTACCACCCGCTGCGCCTGGCGCTGACCGGCCGCGAACATGGACCGGAGCTGAAAAAGCTGCTACCCCTCATCGGGCGCGCGCGATCCCTCGCGCGGCTTCAACGGGAAACGGCGTGACCTTTCTCGCCATCGCGATCGCGCGAATTTGCGGCTAAGGCCGCAACGATCCCCTTTTTGCCAAAGCCTCACTGCTGAATTACCCCCTCACCCGCGAACGCTTGCGCGTTCGGCGCCTCTCCCCCATCGGGGGAGAGGGTAGGGTGAGGGGGCGCAAGGCCCCCGAATTGATGTAAGAACACGCCATGACCGCGCTTCGCCTCTACAACACCCTGACCCGGCAGAAGGAAGACTTCGCGCCGCTCGATCCCAACAATGTCCGCATGTATGTCTGCGGACCGACGGTCTACGACTATGCCCATATCGGCAACGCGCGGCCGGTGATCGTGTTCGACGTGCTGTTCCGTCTGCTACGGCACCTCTACGGCGAAAGCCACGTCACCTATGTCCGCAACATCACGGACATCGACGACAAGATCAACGCGCGGGCGGCGGAAGCCGCGACGGCGAAGGGGATCACGGTCGAAGCAGCGCGTGCCGAGATCACCGCGGCGACGGCGAAGCAATATCTCGACGATGTCGCGGCGCTGGGCTGCCTGCCGCCGACGCACACGCCGCGCGCCACCGAATATGTGCCGCAGATGATCGCGATGATCGAGAAGTTGGTCGATTCCAAACATGCGTACCCGACGAAGGACGGGCACGTGTTGTTTAGAGTGTCTTCGAAGGCCGATTACGGCAAGCTGTCCCGGCGCCCATTAGATGAGATGATCGCAGGAGCGCGAGTCGAAGTTGCATCGAACAAAGAAGATCCGATGGACTTCGTGCTGTGGAAACCGTCGGACGACCAGACGCCAGGTTGGGAGTCGCCCTGGGGCCGCGGCCGTCCGGGCTGGCACATCGAATGCTCGGCGATGGGCGAGGCGCTGCTCGGCGAGACCTTCGACATCCACGGCGGCGGCATCGACCTGATGTTTCCCCATCACGAAAACGAAATCGCCCAAAGCGAAAGCGCCCACCACGATCACCCGCTGGCGAAAGTCTGGATGCACAACGGCTTCCTGCAGGTCGAAGGCGAGAAGATGGCGAAGTCGCTGGGCAACTTCATCACCATCAATGAGTTGCTGAAAGACTGGATGGAGAGGTCCTCAGATTCAATATGCTTCGAACTCAGTACCGCCAACCAATTGATTGGACGTTGTCGGGGATGAAGGAAAGCGAGAGCATATTGGGTAGATGGGCAAAAAACGCAGAGGGCGTTAATGCTCCTGTTGTTGAAAAGGGGGTGCTGAACGCACTGCTCGATGATCTGAACACTCCACTCGCGATGTCGCTGTTGCATCAAACGCCGGCGGAAGAATTAGCGGGTGGGATGTCGTTGCTTGGATTTTCTGGAAGGCGGCCCGCTGATCTCAGTTTGAGAAAGGATATAGATCAGGCTTTTACGACGTATGTGGAAGGGCAGATCGTTGCCCGCGCCGCCGCGCGTAAAGTCAAGAACTTCGCCGAGTCCGACCGCATCCGCGATGAACTCCTCGCCAAAGGCATCGTGCTGAAGGATGGTCCCAACGGCACCACCTGGGAGGTGAAGCGATGAGCGCTCCATCTTTCCACCCTCCCCTTGAGGGAGGGTCGAAGGCGGATTTGCGTGTCAGCGCAAAGACGACTTCGGGGAGGGGTAGCGCGCATCGGCGCGCTCGCTACGCTCGCGACCCCTCCCCGAAATATCCTCGCCACGCTCGGATTTTTCGACCCTCCCTCAAGGGGAGGGTGAAACCTCTTCTTCGGCACCACCTGGGAGGTAAAGCGATGAGCACGCTCACCTTCCTGTCATCCCGGCCGAGCGTTGCGCAGCAACGCGCAG